>JAYWAX010000074.1:0-18715 GCA_043782125.1 Acetobacteraceae bacterium
ACGGGAACCCGGTGGAAGGCCTGGCGTCGCGCTTTCACGCGCGGGTGATGCAGCATGAGTTCGATCACCTGAACGGCATTCTTTACCCGATGCGGGTGACCGATTTCCGGTTCTTCGGATTCAACCCGGAACTCGACCGCGCGGCAGAAGCGCAACAGCGCGAGCAGCGGGGTCAGCCATGATCCAACCGCCCGAGCGCCTGCCCGAACGCGACGCGGCAGTGGAAGCCATGCTGGCGCACGTGCCCTTCGACGGTTGGACCCGCAAGGCGCTGCGGGCGGGCCTGGCCGACGCGGGCATGCCGGCAGACGAGGCCGAGTTGCTGTTTCCCGGCGGCCCCCGGGACATGATCGCGGTGTTCTGCGATTTGGCCGACCGGCGGATGGAGACAGCCGCAGCGGCCCTGACCGAGACCAGCCTGACCGCCCGTGTCCGGGCGATTGTCGCGCTGCGGCTGGCGATGAACCAGCCGCACAAGGAAGCGATCCGGCGCGCATTGTCGTTTCTGGCTCTGCCTGGGCACGCCAGAACCGCGGCGGCGATCATGGGACGAACGGTCGATGCAATCTGGCACGCGGCGGGCGACCGTTCGACGGATTTCAGTTGGTATACGAAGCGGGCCATTCTGACCGGGATTTACGGCGCAGCGTTGCTGTTCTGGTTGCGCGACGCCAGCGAGGGGAACGCAGACACAATGGCGTTTTTCGAGCGGCGGCTGCGCGACGTGGGCCGGATCGGGAAACTTCGTGGACGGGCGGACGCGTTTTTAGGCCGGTTACGCCCAGTGTAAATGCGGGGTTTCGATCCTGTAACCGGTCTGTCAGGGAACCTGCGGCAATCTGTGCCCGTGCGCGGCATTTTGGTGAATCGCCGCCCGATGGTCTGGAGACCCGATATGAGATCGTTCGGCTTCCTGGTGGAAAAACTTGGCGTCTTCCACGAACCGTCTGTTCCGCCGGACCGCTTGTCGCGTGCCAACCCGCCCGGAAACCGGCTAATCGACGAGGCCATCAAGACCGCGTTCGATGTCGCCTGCATGCACGGCGAGTTGGAAACGGGCGCAGAGCTGCTGGTGGTCCTTGAAAAGCGACTCGCGGCCCTTGGCGGACGAGAGACGATGGCGCGCCAGGCGGCCGGATCGCTGGTCCGGCGCATGCGCGGCGAGCTGCATCGCCGGCACGTCATGGGCGGCACACGCCCGTCGATGGACCTCTGGTCAGGCGAAATCGCCGGTTAGAGCGCGATTATTTGAGGTTGACTTCAACCTCAAACGTGAATCGCTCTCTAACGCTGCCCGCGGGCGGCGATGGTCCAGATCGGCGCGCGGTTATTGGCTCTCCGCGCCACGGCATTGCGCGATTACCCAGGGTTCCCTCACCCGAAGGGAATCCGCACCATGCCCGATAGCTACCCCGTCACGAAGCGCAACAAGGTCGTCCGCCGCCACCAACGCGGCAGCTACGACAAGGCCGCAGTCCACGCGATCCTCGACAGCGCGCTGATGGCGAACATTGCCTATGTCATCGACGGGCAGCCTTATTGCACGCCAACCGCGTTCTGGCGGGAGGGGGAGCATTTGTATTGGCATGGATCTTCGGCCAGCCGCATGATCCGGTTTCAAAAGCCGGGCGTGCCGGTTTGCGTGACGGTGGCGCATCTCGACGCGCTGGTGCTGGCGCGCTCGGCGTTTCATCACTCCGTCAACTACCGCGCCGTCATGGCCTTCGGAACGGCGCGCATATTGGATGGGGCGGCGGAAAAGCGCCGCGCGATGGACGGATTCGTCGACCGTTTTTACCCTGGGCGTTCCGCGCTGCTGCGCCCGGTGAACGCCCAGGAGTTCAAGGCGACGACGTTCGTGGGGATGGAGATCGAGCAAGCGTCGGCCAAAATCCGCGACACCCATGTTGGCGATGAAGACGAGGACTACGAGCTGCCTATCTGGGCTGCCCGGTACCCGGTGCGTCAGGTCATCGGTCCGGCGGACCCTTGCCCTCGTCAGCATCCGGACGCGCAGACCCCGCCACCGGCGATGGCGCCGTATCGGGAAGGACGGGCGCTGGACGACGTACTGACCGAGGCGTTCCGCATGACATATCCACCGGAAGGATGACCCCAAGGGAAGGATGACCCAAGGGAAGGATGACATTGCGGCGCACAACGTCTATCAGGGGTGGAACCGGAGGGTCACCGCCTGACCCCTGCCGCCAAGACCAGGTCCCCGTCCCCCAGCCATGACAGACACGCCGCTCGATCATATCAGAAATTTCGCGATCATCGCCCATATCGACCACGGGAAATCCACCCTGGCCGACCGGTTGATCCAGTTCACGGGCGCGCTGAGCGACCGGGAGATGACCAACCAGGTCCTGGACAACATGGACCTGGAGCGCGAGCGTGGCATCACCATCAAGGCGCAAACCGTCCGCCTGTCCTACAAGGCGAAGAACGGGGAGACCTATGAACTCAACCTGATGGACACGCCCGGCCACGTCGACTTCGCTTACGAGGTCAGCCGCAGCCTGGCCGCCTGCGAGGGCTCGCTGCTGGTCGTCGACGCCAGCCAAGGGGTCGAGGCGCAAACGCTCGCCAATGTGTATCAGGCGATCGAGGCGAACCACGAGATCGTGCCGATCCTCAACAAGATTGACCTCCCCGCCGCCGAGCCGGCGCGGGTGAAGCAGCAGATCGAGGACGTGATCGGGCTGGATACGTCCGATTGCGTGGAGATCAGCGCGAAGACGGGTCTGAATATCGAGGGTGTGCTGGAGGCGCTGGTCCATCGGCTGCCGCCACCGACGGGCGACGCCAACGCGCCCCTGAAAGCGCTGCTGGTCGATAGCTGGTACGATCAATATCTGGGCGTCGTGATTCTGGTGCGGATCAAGGACGGCCGCCTGAAACGCGGCATGAAAATCCGCATGATGGCCAAAGGCACGACCCATTTGATCGAACAGGTCGGCGTTTTCTCGCCCCGCATGACCCCGGCCGACGATCTGGGGCCGGGCGAGATGGGCTATATCACCGCCGCCATCAAGACCGTCGCGGACTGCAATATCGGCGATACGCTCACCGACGACCGTGTTCCCGCAGCCAAGGCGCTGCCGGGCTTCAAACCCTCCATCCCCGTTGTCTGGTGCGGCCTCTACCCCGTCGATGCCGACGACTTCGAGAAGCTGCGCGAATCATTGGGAAAATTGCGGCTGAACGACGCGAGTTTCCATTATGAACCGGAGACGTCGGCCGCTTTGGGCTTCGGGTTCCGCTGCGGGTTCCTCGGGTTGTTGCATCTGGAGATCATTCAGGAGCGGCTGAGCCGGGAATTCGATCTCGATCTGATCGCAACGGCGCCGTCGGTGGTTTATCGTATCGTTCGTACCAATGGGCAGACGATGGAGTTGCACAACCCCGTCGATATGCCCGACCCCTCGCTGATCCAGCTGATCGAGGAGCCCTGGATCAAAGCCACGATCATGGTGCCCGACGAATATCTGGGCTCCATCCTCGCGCTGTGCACGGAACGGCGCGGCGTGCAGATCGACCTGACCTATGTCGGCAATCGCGCGATGGCGGTCTATCGCATCCCCCTGAACGAAGTCGTGTTCGACTTCTACGACCGGTTGAAATCGGTCAGCCGCGGTTACGCCAGCTTCGATTACCAGTTGGACGGGTATACCGAGGGCGAGCTGGTCCGGATTTCGATTTTGGTGAACAACGACCTTGTGGATGCGCTGAGCTTCATCGCGCACCGGGCCGTCGCGGAGACTCGCGGGCGGGCGATTTGCGGACGGTTGAAGGACCTGATCCCGCGCCAGTTGTTCAAAATCGCGATCCAGGCAGCCATCGGAGGACGCGTGATCGCGCGCGAAACGATCGGGGCACTGTCGAAGGACGTGACTGCGAAATGCTACGGCGGCGATATCAGCCGGAAACGGAAGCTGCTCGATAAGCAGAAAGAAGGTAAGAAGCGGATGCGGCAATACGGGAAGGTGGAAATCCCTCAGTCGGCATTCCTGGCCGCGTTGAAGATGGACGCCTGATCGCCCATCGCGCGCGATCCCCGGGATTTCGGGGATCGCGAGCCTGGCGTGTTACTGCGGTGTCGTCCCAATTCCCGCTGGACCGCCTTTGACCTTGATCGCGCCCGCCGGGGTCAAAATCTTTCCGTCGAACCTGAACATTTGCAGTTCCTGTTCGACGATACACTGCATCAGAATAAGAGTGCTCGCCTTGTTCCAGCCGACGCCCTGACACCAGCGGCCGATCGCGGCTTCGGTTACGCGCACCAGCTTCATGTTCCGCACCTCGAACACCGGCATCTTGCCGCGGGCGTTGAAGAAGGGCGACTCCTTTGGGCGGC
The DNA here is from genome assembly GCA_043782125.1 of Acetobacteraceae bacterium. Taxonomy (GTDB): domain Bacteria; phylum Pseudomonadota; class Alphaproteobacteria; order Acetobacterales; family Acetobacteraceae; genus Rhodopila. The sequence continues at coordinate 4,361 of JAYWAX010000074.1, forward strand.
TGGTGCCGTTGATCAGGGTCACCGCGACGTATTTCCCGTTGGGAGAGATACTCATGCTTTCTGGCGACGGGCCGGCGGTGACGGTATCGACGGTGCGCGGCGGGTTCGCGGTCAGGTCGATCAGACTGATCGTGTCGTTGTCGCCGCCGCCCATGCCGACATTGGCGACAATTGCGAATCTCCCGTTCGGGGCGATGCCGACCGGATAGGGTTTATGCCCAGAGTAGATATCGCGTCCGGAGAGCGTGACTTTCGCGCCATCGATATTTAACAGCGTGACTTTGTTATCGCCGGTTCGCGTCACCAAAGCGTGCTTGCCATCGGGAGTAATCGCCACCGCGCTGGGTTCGGATTTCGGCGCGCCCAGATCGAGCTTGCCGGCGGGCGTCAGGATGTTGCCGGCGATGGAAAAGATCGAAATCGTCCCCTCCATCCGGTTCGCGACCAGCGCCAGCGTGCCCGCCCGGTCGATCGCCACGCCCGACGCGCCCGCGCCGGTTTCATGTGTCGCGATCACCTTCGGCGGCACGGCCTTCAGGTCCACCACACTCAGCAGATTATGCGGCACGATTTTCTTCTTGTCGGCCGGATCGATCTTCGTCGCCGCAGTGACCAGTGCGAACGACTCGTCCCGCGCGATCGCGACGCTGGAGGGCGGACCCACCAGGCTTGTGGGCATCTGAATTTCAGCCTTCACCTTGGGCGGCGAGACCGACAGATCGATGATGGAGATATTGTCCGGAACGGGGTTGTCCGGCACGGTGTTGACCCCGTTCACCAGCTCCGCCTTGCCGTCGTTGGCCGAGATCAGCAAATCGGCATGGGCTTGCAGGCTGGCTCCAGCCAGCAGCAGGGATGCGAAAAGCAGGCTTTTCATGGTCGGGCTTCCCTTCGTTTTCCGCCTCTCCGGGCGGCATTCCTGGACCCACAGTGTATCGGAACGGGCATGGCGATCAAGGCAATCGGGTCTAAGACGGAAACGCGCCGGAGCTTTTCTTCCTTCGTCCGCCTGCCCTGTGCATGGCGATTTACTGGCATGCCCGTCCGCGCTAGTGTCATGCCCATGGACAACGATGACAAACGGTCTCACCACGACATGGGTGGCGTGTCGAAATTCATGTGCGAGGCGGTCGATATCGAACCGCACGCGCTAACCGAGTTCGACCGGGAAGTGGACGCGCTGCGCGGCGTGCTCGGCATGAAGCAGATCATGACCGTCGATGAACTGCGCCGGAGCATCGAGTCGATCCCAGAGGCGGAGTACCACAAACTCAGCTATTACCGCCGCTGGATTCGGTCGATTGCCACGACACTGCTGCGCAAAGGCGTCATCACCGAAGACGAGATTCGCGCTGCCTTGGAGGCGAAATGAATTTTTCACTGGGCGACACCATCGTCGTGAAGAACGATTGGCCGGAGACGCGCGGTCCCGTCCATATTCGCACGCCCCATTATCTCCGCGGGCACAAAGGCCAGATCGTTCGTTACCTAGGCGATCACCCGAACCCCGAGGACCTCGCCTTCGCCCGGCCCGCGCCGAAGTGCCCGCTGTATCACGTGACCTTTCCGATGAACGCGTTATGGGCGGACGGCGGCGCGAAAGATTCCGTGGTCGTTGAACTCTACGAACATTGGTTGGAGCGGCCATGAACATCGTCGAAACGGATGGTCCGTATCTGCTGGCCGCGCTGCGAAAAGTCCTTGCCGCCAAGAATATCGTTTCCGACGAAGATATCCTGGCGCGGCGGCAATCCACGGATAACGCCAGTCCGGGACAGGGCGCGAAAATGGTCGCGCGCGCCTGGACGGATCCTGCCTATAAAGCGCTGATGCTGGAAGACGGCTCCAAAGCCGCCGAGGCCATGAACATCCCCATGGTCGGCATGCCGCCATTGGGCGTGCTTGAAAACACCGTCGAAGTTCACAATCTGATTGTTTGCACCTTGTGCAGTTGTTACCCGCGCGCGGTGTTGGGATATCCACCTTTCTGGTATAAATCGGCCGCTTACCGCGCGCGCGCGGTGCGCGATCCGCGCGGGCTGTTGGGCGAGTTTCGCACGGCGTTACCCGACGATGTAAAAATTCACGTCGTCGATTCAACCGCGGATTATCGCTGGATGGTGCTGCCGCGACGGCCTGCGGGCACGGAAGGTTGGAGTGTCGAACAACTCGCGGCGATCGTGCGCGAGGGCGACATGGTGGGCGTAACCGTTCCGTCGGTCTGACGGCCGGACTCGACGTCCCCGCGTCATCATGAGCAGACTTCTCCTCGACAAATGGGGAGAACCGTTGTGGCGCCCGCCGAAGAAGAATTCGACCATATCGTAACGGGCGCCGGTTCGGCGGGGTGTGCGGTGGCCGCACGTTTAAGCGAGTCGGGCCAGTATCGGGTCCTGCTGCTGGAAGCGGGTCCGCCCGATCGCAATCCCTGGATTCATTTGCCAATGGGGTTTTCCCGCCTGTTCGCCAATCCCGCGGTGAATTGGATGTATGAGAGCGAGCCGGAACCGCAACTCGCGGGACGATCGATGTATTCGCCGCGGGGCAAGGTCTTGGGCGGCACCAGCTCGATCAACGGCATGGTTTATATGCGTGGCAATCACGCGGATTACGACGAATGGCGGCAGCGCGGCTGTACCGGCTGGGATTACGACAGCATCCTGCCCTTTTTCAAGAAAGCCGAGAATTACGAGGGTGGCGAGAACGAATATCACGGTGTGGGTGGCCCGCTGACGGTGTCGGATCAACCGAACCGTTACGAACTTGCGGAAAAAGTAATCGCGGCGGCGGTGGAGGCGGGTTTGCCGCACAACAACGACGTCAATGGCGCGACGCAAGAGGGCGCCGGGTATTTTCAAAGCACGGTTGGAAAAAGCCGCCGCTGGAGCTCGGCGACCGCCTATCTCCGGCCCGCGCGGGGACGCGCCAATCTGGTGGTGCGGCCGAATTCTCAGGCAACCAAAATCCGCATCGAAAATGGCGAGGCGGTGGGCGTCGATTATGTCACTGGCGGTGTCGCGCGATTCGCGCGCGCGCGCCAGGAGGTCGCGGTCAGCGGGGGCGTGTTCAATTCGCCGCAATTGTTGCAATTATCCGGAATAGGCCCAGGGAAATTCCTGCGGGGACATGGGATTGAGGTTGTGCATGACTTGCCGTGGGTTGGCGCGCATTTACAGGACCATTTTTACGTCCGGCTTGCCTATCGCTGCACCCGTCCTGTTACGATGAACGAACTGGCGAACAGCCTGCCGCGTCAGGTGCTGGCGATGGCGCGCTATTTGCTTTTGAAATCGGGTCCGCTGGCGGCGAATGGCGTGACATGCGGGGCTTTCGCGCGCAGCGATCCGCGGCTGGAGCGGCCGGATTTGCAGATCAATTTCTCGCCGTTCAGCTATGCGTTCCGGGGGCCGAAGGGCGCGGTGGCGCACGATTTTCCCGGATTCAGCCTCAGCGCGGTCCATCTCAAGCCCGACGCGCGCGGGACCGTGATGCTGAAAAGCGCCGATCCGCTGGCGCCGCCGGCAATCCAGTTCAATTTCTTGCAGACCCAATACGATCTTCAGGCGTTAACGGCGGGCATGCGCCTGGTGCGGTCATTCACGAAACAGCCCTCGCTCGCGCCTTATGTCGCCGAGGAAGTGGTTCCTGGTCCGGACGTGGAAACCGACGCGGAGTTCGAGGCCGCGATCCGTCGGAACGCTTTGTCCAATCTGCATCCCGTGGGGACATGCCGCATGGGGCCGGAGGGCAGTGACAGCGTCGTCGATCCCAGGCTGCGGGTATACGGGGTGGGGCGGTTGCGGGTCGTCGATGCCTCGGTCATGCCGACGGTTCCCGCCGGGAATACGAACGCGCCGACGATCATGATCGCGGAAAAAGCCGCCGCGATGATGCTGGAAGACGCGCGCGCGACCGCGCGATAACCTGAATCCAATCTTATATTCGGAAATACCATGTCTGACATCGCCATCGATTTCGCCGCCGCCCTCGACTCCGTCGATCGCCCTGCGGATTTTTGCACGTCCGGCACGATGGACCTGCGCGCGCCGCGGATCGAGGTCGAGGGCGCTGGCCCCATCGCTTTGCCGCTGCTGGCGATTCAGGCGGAACAATTGATCGCGCTGGCGGAACGCGCGCCTTATGGACGCGGCGAGGAAACGTTGACCGATATATCGGTCCGCCGTACCTGGCAAATTCCACCATCCCGCGTGCGGATCGTTGGAAAACACTGGCCCGATACATTGCGCGCGATACAGGGGCAGGTGGCGGAAGGGCTGGGTGTCGCCGATCCCGTGGACGCGGAACTTTACAAACTGTTGATATACGACACCGGAAGTTTCTTCCTGCGCCACCGCGATACCGAGAAAGCGCCGGGCATGTTCGCCACGTTGATCCTGGTGTTGCCCTCGGTTTCCGCGGGCGGGGAACTGGTGGTTCGCCACAAGGACCGCGAGGTCAGGCTCGACCTGCGATGCGACGATCCGTCGGAAGTGGCGTTCGCGGCGTTTTACGCGGATTGCGTGCATGAAGTGCTGCCGGTGACAGCGGGCTACCGGCTCGCCTTGGTTTACAACCTGGTTCGCCAGGGGTCTGGGCCGGCGCCGGACGTGCCGGATTACACCGGCGAACAAAGCAACGTCGCGCGCCTCTTGAAAGCATGGGCCGATCTTCCCCGGCCCGCAGACGGCGACGTACCGGAGAAACTCGTTTACCCGTTGGAACATGCCTACACGCCCGCCGAGCTTGGCTTCGCCGCGCTGAAGGGCGCCGACGCCGCGGTGGCGAACATCGTCGCCGACGCGGCCCAAAAATCGGGCTGCACCCTCCATCTGGCGCTGGTGTCGATCGAGGAAAGCGGCTCGGCCGAATATAGCGGCAATTTCCGGCCGCGTTATCGCGGACATCGCGACGAGGACGGAGATAACGACGACGACGAGTCCAACTTCGAAGTGACTGAGATTTTCGACCGCTCAGTCACTGCCTCGGAATGGCGCCGGACGGACGGCGAAACATCGCCCCTCACGGTTTTGCCCATCGAAGAGGGTGAATTTTCACCGCCCGGCGCGTTCGAGGACCTTGAACCGGACGAGCAACATTTTCGCGAGGCCACCGGGAACGAAGGCGCGTCGTTCGACCGGACGTACCGCCGGGCCGCGCTGGTGCTGTGGCCGGACAGCCGGCTTCTGGCGGTTATCAACCAGTCCGGTCTGCAGGTAACCCTGCCATTTCTCCAAGATCTCGCGATACGATGGACCGATGGCGGTTCCGAACCGGACTCGCCGATATGGCGCCAGGCGCACGAACTCGCGGGCCATATGATCGACGGCTGGCGCGACGATCGTTGGTCGCCCCGGCGGGACCCGGAACAAACCGCCGCGGGGGAATTGCTCGGGAGTCTGACGCGGTTGGCGGATGTCCGGCGTCTGGACCAGTTTCTGGAAGTGATGGCGGCGCGTGAGGGCTTGAATTCCGGCGATGCTGCGGCGGTCGCGATTGCGGCGGGCCTGCTGCCGCCGGCGCGGGCGGCAGCCTTGCTGACGCTGATTGTCGCCACCGCCACCCGATCTCTGGGCGCGTGCGCGGCGTTGCTGCGCGCGGCCGCACCGCTGGATCGCGCGATCGTCGAAGGCGCCGCGGCGGCCCTGATCGCCGCGCTGCCGGTCACCGTTAATCGCGATGCCTTGCGATACGGACCCGGTGTGGAACCCGGCTTCGTGGCCGATCTTTTCGTCGCACTGTCCCGCATCGACGTTGCCCTGGCCAACCGCGCGGCGGCCCACATCCTGGCCAGCCCGGCGGTCTATAATTTCGATACCATACTGATTCCGGATGTCAGCCGCTTGCTGGGGCATCCGGAGGTTGCCCACACCGATGCGGTTCGGTATCTCCGCCTGGCTTGTGTCGCGCATCTCGACGCCCGTATCGCCGAACCCCTGGCGCCGCCGGCCGACTGGCGGCGCGACGCTGCGGTTGGCTGCAAATGCCGTCACTGCGCGGAGCTTGCCCAGTACCTGGACGATCCCACGCGCGAGAAATGGGAGTTCAGGGCCGTGCAGGGCGACCGCGATCATGTGGAAAGCACAATCCGCACCGCCGCCTACGACCTGACCACGACGACGCTGACGCGCGGCCGTCCTTACACGCTGATCGCGACCAAAAACCAGGCGAGTTACCAGCGCCGGCGTGCGCAACGCGCGCGGGACCTCGCAGACCGGGACCGGCTGAAATTGTGAGTTTCCGGCCGGCGCCAACTGGCCGAAGGATTGACTCCTGGCGAGGTCCCTCCCCGACGTCTTGGCCCGACCCGATCTGGCCATCGGGCGCGGCACGGCAGTCGGACGAGAGGCATTTCCCGCCGATGATCGTGCCCATTTTCGCAATGTTGTAACGCGCCCGATGGCCCGCTCAGGGGCGTGCCATGACGTGGCGAGGGCCTCGCGATGGAGCGTTCTTTCAGCCTGCCGGTATAACACGCTGAACGCCATGGCCTGGCATCGGCGCATTTTCCGATCTTGTTGACCCTGACCGTTGCATAATCGACACGACGAGGCAGGCATAACCTGATCGAAACAGGCTGCCTCGCAACCGAAACAAAAGACGCGCGATCAGGTCGATACCGCGATCGCGCTCATGTTCCGCTCACGGATGAACGCGTTCAACGAACGTCCTCCGAGTTTCGGGCCTTCCGTGTGCAGATGGCACGCCGCAACGCCGCCGCCTTCGACCTGGATCGAGGGCGGTGCTTCCTTCGCGCAGACATCCATCGCGAAGGGACATCGGGTGCGAAACCGGCAACCGCTTGGCGGATCAAGCGGACTTGGCAGATCGCCGCCCAGAATGATCCGGTTGGCGGAACGTTGCCTGACCGGATCGGGAAACGGCACGGCGGAAATCAACGCGGCGGTATAAGGATGCGCGGGCGAGTCATAGACGCGGGCGCTGGGACCGGTTTCCACGATTTCGCCCAGATACATCACGGCGACGCGCGGGCTCATCAGCCTGACCACCGCCAGATCGTGTGCCACCAGCAGGAATGCTGTCCCCGACGAAGCCTGGACGTTTTTCAGAAGCTTCAGGATTTGGCTCTGAGTCGAAACATCCAGCGCGCTGACGGGTTCGTCCAGCACCACCAGGTCGGGATGCAGCATCATCGACCGCGCGATCGCGATGCGCTGGCGTTGGCCGCCGGAGAATTCATGCGGGTAGCGGGCGGCGTATCCGGCGTGCAGGCCAACCGATTCCAGCATATTGCCGACCGCGGCCTGGCGGGCCGATTTCGCCATATCGGAATGGACGATCAGCGGTTCGGTCAGAAGTTGCTCGATTGTCATGGACGGGTTGAGCGACGAATACGGGTCCTGGAACACCATCTGCATGCGTTTTCGAAGAGCTTGCAATTCGCGGCGGCGGGCGGCGACGACATCGCTATCGCCCAACATGACTTTGCCCGAATAGGGCTCGATCAATCGCAGAAGCGCGAGTCCGACGGTGGATTTTCCGCTGCCGGATTCACCGACCAGGCCCAGTGTTTCGCCGGGCGCGATTTCAAATGAAATATCCTTTGCGGCGTGAAGACGGCGCGATCCAACGGTGTACATGACGTTGAGATTTTCAACGCGCAGACAGGGAGTTGTCATGCCGCCACCGCCTGGGTCAAACGAGTCCGCAATATCTCGGCGCGTGCGCAACGAACCAAACCATGATCGTCGCGGGCCAGCGCCACCGGAGCCGTGGTGCAGGGGCCTTCCTCCCGGTATTCGCATCGCGGATTGAATCGACATCCGGCAGGCCAAGCGTGAGCCTGCGCGACGGTGCCGGGAATGGCAACGGGGTCCTCGCCGCGTTCCAGCGCAACCTGCGGCATCGCGCGCAGCAAACCGGTTGTATAAGGATGCCTCGGTGTCGCGAACAGCGCGTCCACCCCCGCCTCCTCCACCACCTGGGCGCCATACATCACGACCACGCGATCGGCGATTTCGGCGACGACGCCAAGATCGTGCGTAATGAACAATACCGACATGCCGGACGCGGTTTGAAGTTCTTTTAGCAATTGCAGAATGCGCGCCTGAATGGTCACGTCCAGCGCGGTACTGGGCTCGTCCGCGATCAACAGTTGGGGATCGCAGGCGATGGCCATCGCGATCATCACGCGCTGACGCATGCCGCCCGAGAACTGGTGGGGATAATCGTGCGCCCGGCTCGCCGCCGTCGCGATATGGACGCGCTCCAGCATTTCCACGGCGCGCTTCCAGGCCTCGGCCCGGGACACGCCACGGTGGCGGCGCACGACCTCGGCGATCTGCTCGCCGACGGTATAGGCGGGGTTCAGGCTGGACATCGGTTCCTGAAAGATGAAGCCGATATCGTTGCCGCGGATACGATTAAGCTGGCGGTTCTTCATGCCCACCAGTTCCTGGCCGTCGAAGCGGACGCTGCCGCCCGCGACGCGGCCGCCCTTCGTCTGCACCAGGCCGACAGCGGCTTGCATCGTGACGCTTTTGCCAGAGCCCGATTCGCCCACAACGCAGACGACTTCGTTCCGGCCGACACTGAACGACACCTGGTCCACGACGGTGAGGAGGCCGTGGGTGGAGGGGAATTGCACCGTCAGATCGCGAATGGATAACAGCGGGTCCATGCGTCAGTCTCCCGCCCGGCGCATGCGTCCGACCGAATCGCGGATGCCGTCGCCGATCAGATTGAAACACAGCACCGTCACCGAAATGACGACGCCCGAGGCGATTGTCGGCACCGGGGATTGCTGCATGTAGGGGAACGCAGTGCCGAGCATCGCGCCCCAACTTGCCAAGGGGGGTTGCGCGCCCAGACCGAGAAAGCTGAGGCCGGCTTCGGCGAGAAGGGCCTGGCCCATCAGCACCGTCGCCTGCACGACCAGCGGTCCCATGACGTTCGGAAGGACGTGGCGGACGATGATCCGGGCATCGCCGCAGCCGGTGGCGCGAGCGGCCCGGATATACACCTCCTCCCGCACGCTGAGCGTGCTGCCGCGAACGACCCGCATGATGCGGGGGGCGTAGACCAGGCCGATGGCGGTCATGGCATTGGACAGGCTTGGGCCGAGCAGGCCGACGATGACGACCGCCAGGATCAGGGCCGGAAAGCTCATGAGCGCGTCGTTGAAGCGGGACACGATCGTGTCGATCCAGCCGCCGACGTAACCGGCGATCAGGCCGAGTGGCAGGCCGATGACCAGGGCGATCGCGACCGCCTGCACGCTGGCGACGAGGGACAGGCGCGACGCGAAGATCAGGCGGCTGGCGACGTCCCGGCCAAGATCGTCGGACCCGAGCCAGTACATCGCGCCCGGCGGCCTCAGGATCGCGCGCAGCGAGCTTTTCGCCGGATCGTGCGGCGCGAGGTAGGGGGCGAAGATCGCCACGAGCACGATCGCCGTCAGGATAATCGCGGACGCCATCGCCGTCCGGTTGCGGCAGAAGCGTTGCAGGAATGTGCTTGTTGGCGGCAGCGCGACGGCCGGCGCCTGTTCGATGGTCGTGGCACTCATCAGGCGCGTACCTTTGGATCGAAATAACCGTATGACATGTCCACCAACAGGTTGATCAGCAGCACAACGGTCGCGGTGACCAGGGCGACCCCCAACAGCACGGGCAGATCGCGCAGGAACACCGCGCGGACCGCAAGCTGGCCGACGCCGTTCATGGCGAAGATTTGTTCCACGATCACCGTGCCGCCCAGAAGCCGGCGGACTTGCAGACCCAGCACCGTGACGACGGGGATCGCCGCGTTTTTCAGGCCGTGTTTGACGATAACGGAGAAGGTCGAGAGGCCTTTCGCACGCGCGGTCTGGATATAGTCGCGCGACAAAACATCGATCATCGCGCCGCGCACCTGACGGGCCATTTCCGCCGCGACGCCCAGGCCCAGGGTGATGCAGGGCAGCGTCAGACGGCGGAAATATTCAATCGGATCTTCGGCGAAGGGGATATAGCCGGTGGCGGGCAGCCAGCCCCATTCCAGCGCGACCAGCAGCACCAGCAGCAGGCCGATGAAGAACTCCGGCGCGGCAATGCCAAGCGACGTGCCGAAGATGGTCAGGCGGTCGGCCCACGAGCCGCGGTTGATGGCGGCGAAGACCCCGAGGGGGACCGAGATCAGCAGTCCGATCAGGATCGCCCCGGCGGTCAAAGAAAGCGTTGTCGGCAGCCGCTCGAAGATCAGTTCGGTGACTGGTTTGCCCGAGGTAAACGAGGTGCCGAGATCGCCGTGCAGGACTTTGACCAGCCAGGTCCAGAACTGAACCAGGAAGGGTTTGTCCAGACCCAGGCGGACGCGGGCGGCCTCGATGGCCTCCATGGACGCGTTATCGCCGGCGGCGACGGCCGCGGGATCGCCGGGCGTGATGTGGATCAGCAGGAAGGTGATCAATCCGACCAGCACCAACATTGGCACGGTCGAGATCGCCCGGCGCCCCAGATATCGGAGCGTGTTCATTTACATTTCGCTCCCACGCGTGTGTCGTTCATTCTGTCGTTTCCGGTCGGCTGATAGGGCGGCAGATTTAAGATACATCCGGGACGATAAGCATAGACCGCCGATCGGGTCATCAGGGTGATATGCGAGACCTGCTGTGTCGTCACCCGTCCAAGGTCGTGCAGAATACCGAGGCGGCGCGGATCGTTTGGCGCCATGCCGCGGGCTTTGGCGATGAGGTCGTCGATTTCCGGTGTCACGGCACCCCAGGGCAAGGAGACGGAGCCGGAGGTTTCCTGGAAGGTTTGCAGCGGGTCGGGGCGTCCGCCCCACCGCACCATCAGCATGTCTCCCCTTCTGGGCGGTCGCCGAAATGTGTAATATTGCGAAACGTCGACGACATCGAATTTTACGCGGATACCGGCGTCGCCCAGCATGGATTGGACGGCTTCGCCGATTTGTTTGTATTCGGTTGTGTTAAGAAGAAGCCAGTTCACATCGACACCGTTTGGGTATCCCGCTTCTTTCACCAGGGCCTTCGCTTTCGCGAGATCGTACGGATAAAGTTCGTCGAGGTATTTTTGATAAACGGGCGAGGCGCTGGCGAATAATTGCGATGCCGGTTGCGACGCGCCGAAACCGAGCGCGTCGGACAGCGCCTGGCGATCGATGGCGTGCATGATGGCCTGGCGCAGTTTCAGGCGGCCCAGATTGTCTCGCGACGTATTCAGCCCAATTTCCCAGGTGGAATTTTTCTCGTTGACCTGTACGGCGAGACCGGCGGCTTTGGCTTCGGCGATTTGGCGTGGCTCGATCAGCGCGAGGTTGGCCTGACCGGAGCGTACGGCATTGAGGCGGGCCCGGGCGTCGGGGACATAATTGTGGTCGAAGGCGGCGGGCCTGCCATTGGTGCCTTCCCAGAACGTTTCGTTACGAACCATTTGGGTCCGGTTGTTCGATTCGTAGGCCCGCACTTTAAAAGGTCCGGCGCCCACGGGTTTAACATTGGCGCCGAAGACGGTGTCGTCGAGGCCGGCCGGACCGATCATCATGCCCGCCTGGAACCCCAGCAAATACGGCAATTGTCCACTGGGCGCCGTGAGTTTCAGCCGCACCGTAAAATCGTCGATTGTTTCGACGGCGGCGATCTGCCCCATCGTTTCGATTGTAGACGCCCCGGCCTTGGCACCCAGGGCGCGGGCGCGGGCGAAATTTATGGCGACAGCCGCCGCATCGAATTTGGTGCCATCGTGGAAGGTCACGCCGGGACGTAGCTTCAACGTCAACTCGGTCAGTTCGGGGTTGTACTCCCAGGATAAAGCAAGCCCGGGTTGAGGGTCGCCTTTCTCATCGAGACGAATGAGCGGTTCGTAGATCGCCATCAGGACACCTTGGGCGAAGCTGCTGTTATTCTGCGGCTCCCGCGGGTCGAGCGTCTGATTTCCGACGGCGTCGAAATAAGTCAGGGTCGCATCCGGATTGACGTCCGCTGCGGCGAGCGCGGCCGTGGCACAAAGCGCCAGGGCGCAGGCGGTCAGACGGGCGATCATTTGCATTCCTTGCCGATACGAACGTCGTTGAACCGGTCGCTTCCGGTGTTGAGGTATGACGTCAGATTGAGAATGCAGCCTTTTCGAAAGGCATAAACATTCGGGCGAGTCATCAGCGCGATATTCGACACTAATTCGGTGGTGAGCCGGTTGAGGTGGTGGAGGATTTTCTCGCGTTCCGGATCGTCCAGCCGCATGGCGCGCGCTTTGGCGATCAGGGCGTCGATTTCCGGCGACGCGGCGCCGCCGGCATTGACGGAGCCATCGGAACTCGCGGTTTCCTGGAATACCTGCAACGGATCGGCGCGCCCGCCCCAGCGGCCCAGATAAATGTCGCCGCGCGTGGGCGGGCGGCGGAAGAGCACGTATTGGGAGATATCCACGACATCGAGTTTCATGCGGATGCCGGAGTCCGCGACCATCGCCTGCACGGCCTCGGCGACAATGCGGGTTTCACTGGTGTTCGACATCAGCCAGTTGATGTCAACGCCGTTCGGAAACCCGGCCTCGGCGAGAAGCTGTTTCGCGCGGACCGGGTCGAAGGGGAAGCGTTTTTCCAGTTCCGGGTCGTGCATGCGGGAGCCACGGGCAAAGAGTTGCACGATCGGTTGCGACACGCCGCCGCCAAGCGCGTCCGCCAGTGCCTGGCGATCGATGGCGTGCATCAGCGCCTGGCGCACCTTCAGCTTGCCGGTCGTGTCGCGGCTGACGTTGACGTAGAGGTCCGTGATCGTGTTGCGCTCGTTGACCTGGACCGCGAGTCCAGCGGCCTTTGCTTCGTCGATCTGGCGGTTGTCGAGGAGGATCAGGTTCGCCTGGCCGGAGCGCACGGCATTCAGGCGCGCCCGGGCTTCCGGCACGTATTGTTGGATGAAGGTGGCCGGCCGTCCGGCGGTGCCGTTCCAGTATCCATCGAAACGATCCATGACGGTCCGATTCGCGGCCTCGAAAATCCGGACTTTATAAGGACCGGCGCCAATGGGTTTCAGCGTGCCGCCGAAGGCCTCGGGCGTCAGGGCGGCCGGACCGATCATCATGCCGGGCTGCATCGCGAGCAAGAAGGGGATCTGTCCGTTGGGACCCTTGAGCCCGATGACGACCGTATCTTCGCCCCGTACGGTCAGGCTCGCGATCTTATTGGTCAGTTCCTGAGTCGAGGCGCCGGTGCGGGAGCCCAGATCGATCGAGCGCTGAAGGTTCCGGACGACGGTGGCGGCATCGAGTTTGGTGCCGTCGTGGAACGTCACGTTGGGACGGACCGTGAGGATGAATTCGGTCAGATCGCTGTTGAATGTCCAGCTTTGCGCGAGGCCGGGAAGCGGGTCGCCCGCGTCGGACAAGCGGACCAGCGCATCGTAAATCGCCAGCAACGCGGCCTGCGAGACGCTGCTGTTGCTCTGCGGTTCCACCGGGTCGAGTGTGGCGTTGGTCGCGGCATCGAAATAGGTCAGCGCCGCCGCTGGATTGGCCTCTGGCTCCGCCGCGCGTGCGCTGGCGACGGTGACCAAAAAACCCAGCAGAAGCGCGAGCCGCCTCATTTACAGTTTTCCGCGATGGTGACGTCGTTGATGCGATCGTTACCGGTCGGAAGATAGGGCGGCAGACCCGCGATGCAGCCAGGTTTATAGGCGTAGACGGCGGAGCGGGTCATGATGCCGAAATGCGCCGCGAGTTCGGTGGTCAGCGTGCCCAATTGGTGAATGACTTTCATCCGTTCGGGATTGGCGGGGTCCATGCGGCGGGCCTTGTCGATCAGCGCGTCGATTTCCGGCGAGGCTGCGTCGCCCGGGTTGACCGATCCACCGCTTCCCACGACTTCCTGGAACGCCTGCAATGGATCCGGACGTCCGCCCCAACGCGCCATCATGATATCGCCGCGTGTCGGCGGCCGCCGGAAGGTCACGTACTGCGAGATATCGACGACATCGAATTTGATGCGGATGCCGACCTCGGCCATCATCGCCTGGATCGCTTCGGCGATTTGCTTGTATTCGGTGGTGTTCAGCAAAACCCAGGTGACATCGACGCCATTGGGATACCCGGCCTCGGCCAGCAGTTTTTTCGCTTTCGCGGGGTCGTAAGGGTAGAGAGTCTCCATTTCCTTGACCCAGGCGGGCGACGTACTGGCGAAGAGTTGCGCGGTGGGTTTGGACGCGCCGTAGCCAAGACCTTCCGCGATCGCCGCGCGGTCGAGCGCGTGCATGAAGGCCTGACGCATTTTCAGGCGGCCGATATTGTCGCGTTTAACGTTGAGGTAGATATCCCAGATGCTGTTTTTTTCGTTGACCAGCACTTCGAACCCGGCGGTTTTGGCTTCGGCGATCTGGCGCGGGTCGATCAGGGCCAAATTGGC
>JAYWAX010000075.1:0-2501 GCA_043782125.1 Acetobacteraceae bacterium
AGGGGTGGAGACGATGGCGAGCCAGCCACACACGCCACGATGGAATGGCGCCATGAGGAGAACCTGATGAACCAGTTGTGTCTGAAAATCCTTTGCGGCTTTGGCGTTTTATATTGCGCCTCCCTTCACGCCGCGCAGCCGATCGCACTGAACGCGCGCACGGCGGGCGAACTGGCGACGTTGTGCGCGGCCGACCCCGCCTCCCCTGGCGGTGAAGCGAAAGTCAATTTCTGTCACGGCTTCGCGCAAGGAGCGGTGGAGGACCGCATGAAGATGGCGACGGACAAAAAGCCGGTTTGCTTCCCGACACCGACGCCCTCCCGGGCGGCGACGATGAAGGATTTCGTCGGCTGGGTCCGCGCCGCGCCGGCGCATCTCGACCTGCCCGTGCTGGATGGCCTGTTCAGGTTTCTTGGGGAACGCTACCCCTGCAAATGATCCACAACCGATAACGGCGGGAGACGACAATGAAATTCGGCGCGTCCATGTTCTTCACCGACTATTCCATGACCCCGGCGGAATTCGCCGTCGCCCTGGAGGAACGGGGTTTCGACATCGTTTGGGCGCCGGAGCATTCGCACATTCCGCTCTCGCGCAAAACGCCGTTCATCATGGGCGGCGATCTGCCAAAACGCTATTACGACGTGATGGATCCTTTCGTGACCCTGACCGCCGCGGCGGTGGCCACGAAAACGTTGAAGATCGGCACCGGCGTCTGCCTGATCGCGCAACGCGATCCGATCCAGACGGCGAAGCTGGTGGCCTCGATCGACCAGGTGTCCGGCGGACGCTTCGTGTTCGGCGTCGGCAACGGCTGGAACCAGGACGAGATGGAAAATCACGGTACGGACTTCGCCACCCGTCATAAGCGGGCACGGGAGAACATCGAGGCCATGAAGGAAATCTGGACGAAATCCAAGGCCGAATATCACGGCGAGTTCGTCAACTTCGATCCGATGATGACCTGGCCGAAACCCGTGCAGAAACCGCATCCGCCGATCCTGATCGGAGGCGCCTTCCCCTATTCCGCCCGCCGCGCCGTGCGGTACGGCGACGGCTGGATGCCGCAGGTCACCACCTACGCCAAAACCCCACTACTGGATCTGATCCCGCGCTTTCGCCAGATGGCCGCCGAGAACGGGCGCGATCCGGCCGCGATGGACATTTCCATCGGCGGTCAGCAGGCCGACGCCGACCTGATCAAACGCTATGACGACATCGGCGTGAATCGCGTCTCCTGCAGCCTGGAGTCGGCGAAGGCCGATGTGATCCTGCCGATCCTGGATCAGTGGGCGCATATCATCCAACAGGTGAATGGTTGATGGAGCAGGCCCTGCATGACACGCTGACCGGTTGGCGCCGGCATTTGCACGCCAACCCGGAACTGACGCTGCATGAAAAGGAAACCTCGCTTTACGTCCGGGCGCGGCTCGCGGAACTCGGCGTGCCCTACGTCGCGGGCGTGGGCGGCCACGGCGTCGTCGCCACCCTGGCGCGCGGCGGTTCCAATCGTTCGGTGGGCTTGCGCGCCGACATGGACGCGCTGCCGATCGCCGAGAGTTCCGGGGTGGCCCATGTCTCCCGCAATCCCGGGGTCATGCACGCCTGCGGCCATGACGGCCACACGGTTTCGCTTCTGGGCGCGGCGGCGCTGCTGGCGCGCGACCCGTCCTGGTCCGGCACGGTGCAATTCGTCTTCCAACCGGCCGAGGAAGGCGGCGGCGGCGCGAAATCCATGATCGCCGATGGATTGTTCGAGCGTTTTCCGATGGAACGCATCTTCGGTTGGCATAACTGGCCCGGCCTGGAAGCGGGAACGGTCGCGGTACACGACGCCGCCGTCATGGCCTCGGGCGGACGGCTTTACTTCACCATCACCGGCCATTCCGGTCACGCGGCGCTGCCGCACATGGCGCGCGATCCCATGATCGCGGCGGCGCATCTGCTGCTGGCGCTGCAAACCATCGTCTCCCGCAACGTCGATCCGCTGGACTCAGCCGTGATCACCATCGGCGTCCTGCAAGCCGGCAGCGCCGCCAACCAGATCCCTGGCGAGGCGATCATGCGCGGTACCATGCGCACCCTGAAGAACAACGTGCGCGATGAGATGGAAGCCGCCGTCACCCGTGTCGCCGATGGCGTCGCCCGCACCTTCGGCGTCGGGATCGCAGTCCAGCAAATTCGCGGCAACCCGGTGACGGTGAACACCAGGGCCGAGGCCGATCTCGCCGCGCAGGCGGTGCGGGCCGCGGCCATTCCCTTGCGCCGCGACCTTCCCCCGGCCATGACGGGTGAGGATTTCGCCTGGTACCTTGGCCAGAGACCTGGCGCCTTTGTCTGGATCGGCAATGGTCCCTCGGACGGCGGACGGGAATTGCACAACTCCCATTACGATTTCAACGACGCCATCCTGCCGGCGGCCTCCGCCTATCTGGCGGAAGTCGCCAGGCAGGCATTGCGAGGATAAGCGCCGCGCGTCGTGAGAGGACGCGTTCGGGCGC
>JAYWAX010000076.1:0-2498 GCA_043782125.1 Acetobacteraceae bacterium
CGCGACCTTCGTGGAACCGAACGACGGCGATCCCGCCGCGGCGGCGGTGCGGGTCGATCCCACCGCCTCCCTGGCGAATATCGGCAATACCGCGACGCCGCCGGACCAAATCGTGCTGAAAATCACGAACGTGAAACCGGAAGATGTGCTGGTATTCGTCAATACGCCGGACATCCAGGGCACGATCTTGGGCGGCGTCGTCACGCTGACTCCGGTTGCCGGTCATACGCCGACCATCGCGCAGTGGGAGGCGGCGTTGCAGTCCATCGCCTATTACGACAGCGGCAATGTGCCGGACACGACGCCGCGCAATGTGACGATCACGGTTACCGATGGGCCGAATTCCTCGTCGGGGACCGGCACGATCAACATTACGCCGGTCAACGACTCGCCGATCCTCGATCCCGCCGTTCCGGTCGCGCTGAACGATGTGAAAGAGTTCCAGGGACCGGGCGCGCCGTTGCCGCCCGCAGGTCAGGTTGGCACGCCGATTTCTCAGCTCGTGGGTCTGACGCCGGGCGTGGGTCCGGCGAATGTCACCGATCCCGATGGGGCGGGCCTCGCCAATGGCGGGGTGCCCAGGCCAACCGGGATCGCCATCACCGGGGTCAACACGTCGCCGTCTGGCGGCGCGCCAGTGGGCACATGGTATTTCTCCACCGATAACGGCACCACGTGGACGCCGTTCCCCGCCGGGATTTCGCCGCAGCGGCCGTTGGACCTTGGGCCCGGATCGCGCATTCAGTTTGTGCCCACGGATCCCAACTTCAACGGCGAAATTCCGAACGCGATCGCGTTCCGCGCGTGGGATGGGTTCGACGGGACGCCAAGCGGCACGCAGGCCAATCTGCCGGGGGTGACGGTCTTCGGGCCGAACGCGCCGAACAACAGTCCGGCGACGGCTTACTCGTCGGTGGTGGAAACGCTCCCGCTCGAAATTCGCAACGTCAACAATGCGCCCGCCGGATCGGGCACCGCCACCTTGCCACCCGTCAGCACCGTCGATCCGCGCCCGCCTGGCCAGACCGTGACCCAGTTGTTCGGCCCGACCTTCACCGATCCGCTGGACCACCAGGTCGATCCGGCGGCGAACCCCAAAGGCTCCGAGTCCAATCCGATCGGCGGCATCGCGATCGTCGGGGACGCAGCGACACCCAGCCAGGGCACCTGGAAATACTCGGTGGATGACGGGACGACGTATATCCCGATCCCGTTGAACGTGTCGGATACCTCTGCGCTGGTTCTGCCGCCGTCGGCGAAAATCGTGTTCGTGCCGGCCAATGGCTTCTCTGGCACGCCGGGCGGGCTGACGGTGCGCGTGATCGACAGTTCGCCGTCGCCGATCCGTCCCGGCCTGACAGGCGCGGATCTGTCTGCGGAATCCGGAACCGCGTTCACCGGGGTCGATGTCAGCGCCTTCGGCGGGGCGACGGCGATTTCGGCCAATACCGTGCCTCTGGGCACGCGGGTCCTGCCGGTTCCCCCGCCCTTCCTGCCCGCCAACCCGTCCGAACCTGGGCAATCGCTACCACTGACGGGCTTCGAACTGGAATTCGAAACCGGGCCCAATCGCGGCTATACCAGCGACTGGCTCGGGCGCCCGCTGATCCCCTATTTGTCGCTGATCGGCTCAGAAACGAACCACTATGTCATCGTCGAGCAACGGATGGTTGTGTCCGTACCGCCGAATATCTTCGTGGACTCGCTGCCGAACGCGCAATTGACGTTCGAGGCGAAGCGGCCCGACGGCACGCCCTTGCCACCCTGGATGAACTTCGATTCGGGCGGCCTCACCTTCTCCGGCACGCCGCCGGCGGGGTCGGAAGGGCGCGTGGAAATCGTGCTGATCGCCCGCGACCGGTTGAACAACACCGCGGAAGCGACGTTCAGCATCCTGATCGGGCACCGCCAGGCCGACGTCGCCAACCAGTTGACGGGGAAACACCCGGCGGGCTTCCACTTCACACCGGAAAGCATTCGCGGTCTGCAACTCGGCGACTCAGGGCAGGGTCAAGGCCAGGGGCAGGAACGCGCGGTCAGCCCCCTGCCGGTGCAGCGCGACAACCATGCCGCCACGGCCGCTCCGACGTCCCGGCCGGTCCTTGCGGTGGAACGCGGCGGATTTACCGGCGCATTGCATGGCGCGGGCCAGATGGGCACCCTGGCCCGGGCGCGCGCTTTGCTGGACGCGCTGGACAGCGTGACCTCCACGCGCGCCGCCGCATGACGAAATCGCAGATGTTCGGGGCGTTTCTCGATACTTCCCCTTACACGCCCCTTGAGAAAGAAGACGCCACCGTGAGACGTAAAGCGATCGCAACCATACCTTCCCGCGGACCCCGCCGTGCCGGCGCGTTTCTGCTCCTGCCTGGGCTGTTGTTGTTGGCGGCCTGTAACGTCCGGCCAGACCCGATCAAGCCGGGGGAGCACGCCGACCGCGCCCGCGCGGATCACGAGATGTTGTCGGCGCGATACATCCCCGTCACGGGTCCCCTGAC
>JAYWAX010000077.1:0-2498 GCA_043782125.1 Acetobacteraceae bacterium
CATCACGCGCGGGAGCGGTATCCGATGACCAGGGAGGCATGACATCTCGTCATGAAGAACCCTCCGCGGCCCCGCGGCTCTGAGAACTCCAGGATAATGCTTCGCGGTGCCGGAATTCACCCGTAACCCGGGAGCAGGCGCATTCCAGGATCAGGGACCCGTTCCCAAAGCCGGCATCGCATGACACGCCCGCGCGGAGGCGGACAGGGCGCGAAATCGCTTGGCGCGGTTCTCTCCAAGGGGATAAGAACGAAAAAGGAACAACAGGAGAGACCCCGTGTCCGATACAAGGGACGATACCGGTCCAGACCCGCTGACCCTGGTCCTGCGCGCGACCTTCGTGCCGGATGGCGAGGAGCCGCCCGGAGACCTGGCGGCGTCGGCGCACCCGTTGCGCATTCGCGTCACCCGCGATCCCCGCGCCGGAACCCTCGACAACACGCGGGCCGGACCGCGCTTTCACGACGACGTGCGGGCCGTATGGAAACCCGCCGAAGGCCAAAACGCCGGGGGTGGCTCCGGCACAACGGAAAAAGCGTCCTCCGGCGGCACGAAAACAGGTTTCACGGAAGAATGAGGCAAAACCGCCCGGCTTCGGTGTAATCTCCCGTAACGGGGACACCGGCGCCGGTGTCACCCGAAGTGTCCTTCCCGCTGTCGCGGCCCCGTTGTCACGGCTCCGCCGTGACGGCGCGGCAAGGACGCATCAGGGAGACTGTCACATGCTGACCGCGTTCGTCGTTCTGCTGTTTCTGTCCGGCCTCGCATGGCTCTACTGGCACAACCGCCGGCAGACCACGCATACGATCCTGCGCAACTATCCGATCGTCGGGTATTTTCGCTATTTCGCCGAAACCCTCGGCGAATACATGCGCCAATATCAATACCTTCCGGACTGGGCCGAGCGTCCGTTCAACCGGCTGGAACGCTCCTGGGTGTACCGGTCCGCCAAGGGCGTTTCCAATCTGATGAGTTTCGGCAGCGAGAACGTGCCGCCCTTCGTGTTCCGCAACGCCGCCTTTCCCGTGCTCGACGAGGAAAAACAGCCCTGGCCCGGCAAGCAGATCGGCGTGACCGAGGGACCGGGCGCCTGCCGCCAGCCCTTTCTGGCCACAAGTTTCTTCAACATCAGCGGCATGAGCTATGGCGCGCTCAGCCGCGCCGCCGTTTCGGCCCTTTCGCGCGGGGCGAAGATCGCCGGCATCTGGATGGCGACCGGCGAGGGCGGGCTCGCGCCCTATCACCTCGAAGGCGGTTGCGACATCGTCATGCAGATGGGGACGGCGAAATACGGCGTGCGCGACGCCAATGGCGATCTCTCCGAAGACAGGCTGCGCGAGATCGCCGCCCACGAACAGGTGCGGATGTTCGAGGTCAAGCTGGCGCAGGGCGCCAAGCCGGGCAAGGGCGGGATCCTGCCGGGCATCAAGGTCACGGCGGAAATCGCCGCCATCCGCGGCATTCCCGTGGGTCAGGACAGCATCAGCCCGAACCGCCACAAGGACATCGCCAACGTGCGCGAACTCGGCGCCTTCGTGAACCGCGTACGCACCGTCACCGGCAAGCCGGTCGGGGTGAAGTTCGTCGCCGGCGATCCGACCTTCCTCGACGATTGGTTCACCGAATGCGTGGCCCATCCCGAAGGCTGCCCCGATTACATCCAGATCGACGGCGGCGAGGGCGGTTCGGGCGCCGCGCCCGCGCCGCTGATGGATTACGTCGGATTGCCGATCACCCTCGCCTTGCCCCAGGTCGTCGCCGCGCGGGAACGGCACGGGCTGCGCGACCGGATACGCATCCTTGCCTCCGGCAAGCTCATCACCCCCGACAAGGTCGCCTGGGCCTTGTGCATGGGCGCCGATTTCGTGTCCTCGGCGCGCGGCTTCATGTTCTCCCTGGGTTGCATCCAGGCGATGAAGTGCGGCAGCGGCAATTGTCCAACCGGTGTGACATCGTCCCGGGAACGATTGATCGCCGGGCTTGACCCGACCGACAAGGCGGCGCGGGTCGCGCGATACGCGCAACGCATACGCGAGGATGTCGAGATTATTGCCCACTCCTGCGGAATTCCGGACCCCGGCGCGTTCCTGCCGAAACACGTAACGGACATCGAGCGCGGCGTCGGCGGCTTCCGCGCGCCCCAGGGAGGGGACTGAAGGGTGAAGATCGACAGGAGAAACCGACAAAAGAAGACAGAGAATCTCAAAAGGAAATTCAGTCGATACGGAATTGTGGACAAGTTGTTACCTTTGTCACTGTAGCGTCAGCGGTGCCCGTGAAGTCCTGTACAGCCGCGCGGGCATTCGTATGGCAACCCGTATCAAGGAAAATTAGCCTGTGACAACACAATTCCTTCCATCATCGCAGCAGACGTTCGTCGTCGCCGTTCCCCCGGCCGCCATCGCCGACGCGGGTAAGGTACGCATGGGCGCGGACGGGGGCATCAGCCCGAAGTTCGTCGCGTCTCGTTCTTAACAATCCATGACGGGAGCCACGGG
>JAYWAX010000078.1:0-2497 GCA_043782125.1 Acetobacteraceae bacterium
CGCGCGGGTTGGCGGGGACGATCGTTCCGGCGGAATAAGCCAGATGCACCATGAGATAACGCCCCACGAGGTCATGGGCATTGCCGGGCCCCTTGCCGCCGCTGTCGCCGGACGCCAGCAGCAGGCGGGCATTTTCGAGTCCGCCCGCCGCCAGGATGGTGACGCGGGCGCGAACCGTGAATTGCCGTCCGGACAGAGTCCCAACCGATACGGCGCCGATCTCGCCTCCCGCCTGGCCGCCGTCGAGATGCACCGCATTGGCGTACAGATAAACCGAGACACGCGGCGCGCCCTGCAACACCGGCGCGTAAACCGGCCCGAAACGGACCCCATTCTCCTGCAGCAGCCTTATTTCGAAGTGGGGGCCGGCGAACGGCGGCGCCACCTTGCCGGGCGCGATCCCCCAGCCTTCCGGCCGGTAATCGTACCGCCCGAGCTGGCAGACTTCCTGCGCGCGTTCGTACCACGGATCGAGATGCGATTTGGGGAATGGCCAGCCGTGATAGGGAAAATTGTCTCTGGGTTCGAAATCGATGGGATCGAGGGGTAGGCAATACCCCCCCCAATGGTTGGTCGTGCCGCCGAAAAACCGCAGCCGGGACGTCGTCAGATCCTTGAACGGCTGGCCAGTGCTCTCGCCCTCGTAAAGATCCTGCGTGTCCCGGTCGAATTCCATGCCGCCGCTTTCCAGCAGCGCGACCCGGAACGGGGCGTCTTTCAGGGCGCGTGCGATGGCGATGCCGGCGGCGCCCGCCCCAACGATACAGACTTCTGTCTCCACGACCGTCCCGGACGGAACCGTACGCGCGTCGATAATCATGCGGCATCCGCCCCTGACGATACTGGCCCACGGCTAACCACGATTGCCCTGGCGATCAACCCTTCGGGAAACCATGGCGCGGATCGGCCCGTTCCCTGGTTCCATGTCCGCCGGCTGGCGGGTTATGAAACAGAGTAATCCGCCGCATGGCCACGCGCGGAGAAATGACACGGCGCCGAGGATTCGCCAGGGAGTATCGTTTTGCCGATCTCAACAAGTACATCGATCTCTCTCGACCTGCTGCGGGCTTCGGCGGCGTGGGCGGTATTTCTGCACCATTGCAATGACCTGGGTTTGGATCGCGGCATGTTCGCGCTGTTCGACACCGGTATGGGCCACAGCGCCGTGGTCATATTCTTCGTGTTGTCCGGTTACGTGATTTCGGCGACCCTGCGCCCAGGGGGAACCGCCCTGGATTATGGCATCAAACGGGCGGCACGCATTTATTCCGTCGCGATACCGGCGGTTTTACTGACCTGGGGGCTGGACCTTCTCGCCCGCCGCCTGGGGCTGCCGGGCACCAGCACCGACTACTAACTCGCGAAACCTTGGATTTATCTGCCTGTCGCGCTGACGTTCACCGGCCAGATCTGGTTTTTGAACGAGTCCGCGTTCTCGAATGGTCCTTACTGGTCACTGGGCTACGAGGTTTGGTATTATGCGATTTTCGGCATCGCCGTGTTCGCACGCGGATCGCTGCGTTGGATCGGGTTGGCATTGGTTCTGGCCGGCGTGGGTCCGAAGCTGTGGGCGTTGTTCCCGATCTGGTTGGGCGGGGTGGCCGTGTGCCGGTGGCAACAGTCTGGGATTCCGCCGCGTGCATGGGCCCGGGCGATGGTCGCCGTTTCGATCCTGTTGTTATCGATGGTCAAGGTATTTCAGTGGGAACAGATTCTGAACCTGTTCGCGGCGGGCATTATGGACGCAACCGTACGGATGCCGAACGGATTTTCCAATCTGTTCCTGGGCGATTACCTCGTGGGCGGTCTCGTGATGGTTCTGATTTACGGCCTCGGTGGCGCTGAATTCGTGTTTCCGTCCTGGCCACGCCGGTTGATCGCTGGGTTGGCGCATCTGAGTTTCGGTCTTTATCTCGTGCATGTTCCATTGTTGCGGTTTTTCGGGGGTCTGTTACCCGGCCGGGAATGGCTTGCCATTCTGTTGGCTCTGGGTTGCGCACTGGGGTTCAGTGCGTTGTGCGAGCCGCAAAAGGACCGAATCCGCCGGCTGGTCGACCGGTCGCTGGTGGCGCGCGAAGCCTGACCGGCATCGGTGCCAAGAGGGGAGGGCCAAGGAGGGGAGGGGCGTCATGAGGGCGTTGCCTCGGGAAACGGAAATCACAGCACGCCAGGCGCGAAACGCGTTGACGCCTCTCGTCCTTTTCGCGGAACGCATCTTCATGTCCATCGCCCATTTCCAGAAATCCTGCCAGGCCCTGATCAACCTGACCGTCGAAGCCCTCGCGACCTCCCCGCATCTGACCCCGGCGCAGCGAAAAGTCCGATCCGACGCGGTCGTCTGCGCGATCATGGCCTTCCTGCCGACCGAGCCCTTACAGGTCATGCTCGCCAGCCAGGCCGCCGGTCATCATCTGAGCGTGCTGGACACGTTCCAACAGATCCTCAACCGCGCACTGGCCGACGGGATTTCGGTGAAGATGCGCGCGATCTCGATCGG
>JAYWAX010000079.1:0-6940 GCA_043782125.1 Acetobacteraceae bacterium
GTTTATTTCCGGACCATAGCCCGCCGATGGCTCGCCGTCACGCGCCATGGGCGGGCGGTTCCGTACTGGGCCGTAACAGGGTAAAAGCACGCCTGGCGCCAAGCGACCGGGAGCGACGATGACCGCCGACACGCAGACCACCGAAACGGCCTCCAGCGGCGCCGCGGCGCCTGCGCCCGAGGTCAAAGCACCCTATCCGCCGGCTTCGGCCTCACCGGTGTTGCTTGGTCCGGACGGGATTCGTTTCGACTTCAATCTCGGGTGCCGCGTGTTATTGCCGCCGCGAGACCAGGGAAGATGGCGGGTGCGGCTGCGGGATCTGGATACGGGCAATATTCTGTTCGAGAGCGAGAACCAGGGCGCTTTCGTGAATTCCGCCAAACGCTGGTACGTGCGCTTCCGGGTTCAGGTATGGTCGATCGACGGCGGTGAGCCAGTGGAAATCATGACTCACGATCACGATCCGCGGCATCAAGATGTTCTCATTCAATTTCCGGTTGGCACTCTGGGCGACATTCTGGCGTGGTTTCCCTATGCTGCCCGGTTCGCGAAAAAATTCCCGGAATGCCGGGTCACCTGCGCGCTATCGGGCCTGATCATTCCGTTGCTGCGCGATGCCTATCCCAATCTCCGTCTGGTCACGCATGAGGAGGTGGTGGAGGAGCAGTTGGCCGATACCGCCTATGCCACTTATTCCATGGGCGTTTTCTTCGGCGACGAGTCGAATGACTGGCAACCCACCGATTTTCGCCTCGTCGGTTTACATTGCACGGCGGGGTATATCCTGGGTGTGGACCCGGCGGAGGAGCCGCCAAGGCTCGCTTTGCCCGACGAGACGCGGCCGATCGCGGAGCCGTATGCGGTCATCGCGGTGCAAAGCAGCAGCGGCTGCAAATACTGGACCAATCCGCAGGGGTGGCGGGATATCGTCGCGTTTCTGAAAGAGAACGGTTATCGTGTCATCTGCATCGATCAGAAGCCCGTGCATGGCTTCGGGCTGATGTGGACACAAATTCCCAACGGTGCGGAAGACCAGACCGGCGACCGGCCCTTGGCGGAACGGGCGCGATTATTGCGTCACGCTTCGTTGTTCGTTGGGCTTTCGTCCGGGCTGGCCTGGCTCGCCTGGGCCGCCGGATGTCCCGTGGCGCTGATCAGCGGATTTACGCATCCGAGTAACGAATTCGCGACACCGTATCGGGTCATCAACTGGCACGCGTGCAATTCCTGCTGGAACGATCCGCGGCACAAATTCGATCACACGGATTTTCTGTGGTGTCCGCGGCATCGGGATACGCCCCGCCAGTTCGAGTGTACGCGGCTGATTACCTCCACGCAGGTGAAGCAGGTTATTCAGACCATTCCGGGATTTGGCGCCCCTGTGCCGGCGGAAGGCTGAATACTCATACCAACGGCACGAACGATTGACTCCCGGCACGGCTTCTCCCCCTCATGATGGCACGGCTCGACCGGGCCTCCGGGCGCGGCACATCGGTCGAACGGGAGGCGCTTTCCGCAGTTTATCGTGCCCACTCTCGCAATGCGGTACCGCTCCGGATGGCCCGCTCGGGGGCGGGCCATGACGCGGAGAGGACCTCGCGATGGGTCCATCGTTCGGTATGTCCTCGCCTCGTCGTGGCACGCCCCCGAGCGGGCCATGACGGGGTGGCTACGATCGTCAGCGGCAAGCGCCCTTTGTCCAATTGCCGTGCCGCGCCCGTTGGCCCGGTCGTGTCGGGCCACGACGTGGGGGAGATGCCTCGCCAAGAGTCAAACGTTTGGCCAATTGTTATCGGCTTCGGTCGGCCAGATCGGCGATGGCCTGGACGATGGAAGCGGGTGCCTCGTTCGGCAGGAAATGGCCGGCAATGGGGATCGCCCGGCGTTCGTAACTGTGCCCGAAATGCCGCGCGTGACCGGCGGACGACTCGACCGGGCCGACGCCATCCGCTTCTCCGTGCAGGACGATCGCGGGCACGGAAATCATGGGTTGTGCGGCGATGCGGGCCTCGATGGCAGCCAGCGCCGGGTCGCCGGGGGCGTTCTGGTGCCGATGGCGGTAGGACTGGACGACGACCTCGACGAAATCGGGGTTTTCGAAACTGGCGGCGGTGCGGTCGTAATGCGCGTCCGAAAATGTCCAGTTCGGGGACCACATTTTCCACAGCAATTTGCAAATGCCGTGCCGATTGGCGGTCAGGCCCGCGATGCCGCGCGCGGTGTTGAAATACCACTGGTACCAGTGGCGCATTTCCTGTTCGGGCGAGCCCGGTTTCAGCGCCTGGGCGATATTCTGGATGTTGTACCCGTTGATCGACATCAGCGCGCGGCACCGTTCTGGCCACAGAGCGGCGACGACGCAGGCCGCGCGTCCACCCCAATCGTATCCGCCCAGAATGGCGCGGGGGATGTTCAGCGCATCGAGAAAATCGAGCAGGTCCTGGCCAAGCGCGGCCTGTTCGCCGGAACGGGGTGTGTCCGGGGACAGGAAGCGTGTCGGACCGTAGCCTCGCAAATACGGCACCAGCACGCGGAACCCTTGCGCAGCCAGGGGGGCGGTGGCGCCGTCGTAGGCGTGGATGTCGTCGGGAAAGCCGTGCAGCAGGACGACCGGCGGGCCGTCCGCCGGCCCGGTTTCCTCGTAGGCGATTTCCAGAACGGGTGTGCGGATCGTTTTATGGGTCATGATCAATACGCCAGAAAACCGCCATCGACCGGCAGCGTCACGCCGGTGATGTAGCGGGCGAGGTCGGAGGCCAGGAACACGGCGGGACCGGCGATGTCGGCGGGCTCGCCCAGTCGTCCCAGGGGGATGCGCGAGGAGAAATTCGCCATGTAATCGGGGTTCTGGCGGGCGTCGGCGTTCAACGACGTGGCGATCAGGCCGGGTCCGATGGCGTTGACGCGGACGCCCAACGGGGAAAGCTCGATGGCCAGGGCTTTGGTCAGGCCGCGTATCCCGGTTTTCGAAGTGGTGTAGGCGGCGGAATTCGGCAGCGCCACGAAACTCTGGATCGAGCCGATGTTGATGATGGAGCCTTTGGTTTGTTTCAGTTGCGCCTGAAACGCGGTGACCATGTTGTAGGGGCCATTGAGATTGACCGCCATGGTCGCATCCCAGAGGCTCCGCGTCGCCGGATCGTCGATTTTCGCGCGCCGGATGATGCCCGCGTTGTTCACGAGGATCGAGATCGGGCCGAAGTCCTTGGCGATCGTGGCGGCGAGCGCATCGACGGCGGCGCGATCGCTGACGTCCAGGACGAAATACGCGGCGTCGATGGCGGCGGCGACGCGGGCGGCGCCGGGTTCGTTCACATCGGCGACGATGACACGGGCGCCGTGCTCCGCCATGGCGCGCGCGATGCCCTCGCCAATGCCGGAGCCGCCGCCGGTGACCAGTGCCAATTTGCCTTCGAGTAGACCGGTCACGTCGAAAATCCTTTCGTCATACAGGTGAGCAGGCACCGGCGGCCGACCGCGCCAGCATGTAGATCCGCCGCGCCGCGATCCCCGCGCCCGGCGCCGCCGAGGCAATGGACCGCAGCACCGGCGCATCCGCCAGAAAATGCGCCGCCGCAGCCGCCGCGACCTCGTTCGCGCCATAGACGCTGGCGGCGGTCGTCACGGAGCGGCGGGCGAGACCCATTGTCACGCTCAGGCCGGGACGGAGGCCGTACAGCGTGGCGATGTCGCGGATCAGTTTCAGCGATCGCAATCCCGCAGCCAGGCCTTCCAGCGCGGGAGAGGGGATAATCGCGACCATCGCCGCGCCTTGCGAGGCCGCGCGGGCGCCAAGCGCGTTGGCCTGTTCGCGCAAGGGTTCGGCCACGCGATGGGCGAGGATGGCGCGGATTTCCCCGGTGGTCGCACAGCCGTTCAGGGCGAGGCGAACGGACTCGGTATCGGGTAAGGCGTGGTTCAGTGTGCGCAGCCATGCGGCGCTGGCGGCGCGCGCTTTTTCGATGTTCGCGCCGGGTTGGCCAAGGGTTTCGCGCAGGGCATCGACCCGGGTCAGCGCGCGATAGGCGCGGATTTCCCGCCCGGCGCCCCAGATTATGGCCATGGCACCCGCGCTCACCACCGCAAGGCTGGCCCAACCCAGAAGGGGCGAGCGGGCCATCTGATCGACGACAAATCCGGTCAGGGACAGCGCGGAACCGCCGATGGTCAGAATGCCCAGACCGATGCCGATCCAGCCGAGGGCGCCAATGCCCGATACGGGCGGGGTCACGGGAATGACGGCCGGCAGGGAAGTGGGCGGGATGCTGGTGGTTTCGATGAAGCCGGGGTTCAGCATGGGTTCCGCTGTCCGGGTTTCAACCGGCGGCGGGGGGAGCGGTGGCCGCGGATCGCCGACAAAGCCCGGTTGGAACGCGTTCATAGTCTGTCCCCGATCAGGTCGGCGAGGATCTGGTCCAGGCCAAGATGCGGAATGCCGTTCGCTCCATGTGGGTCGATCGGGGGCGGGGTGAAGGCGGGGAGTTCGAAATACCGGCCGGACCAGAAATTTTCCGGCGGGCGGGCGATTGGGACGTTGCCGACTCGGTACGGGCGGGCCTGGGATTCGCCGAGTTTTTTGCCCCAGACCACGGGCTCGCGATGGCCGTCTGGCTGGTCGGCCCATCCGTCGGTGGTGGATACGACCGCGGCGGCGGCGTGGAAGGACACGCTGTCATCCGCCCCCGGCCTGTGCGTGACGGCCAGATGCACCATGTCGCGCATCAATGCCCGAAGATTGTCGCGGTGCAGTTCGGGGACGTGATCGGCCTTGGTGGCGACGAAGGCGATTCGTTCGATGCCGGTGCCGCCAAGCCAGCGCGGCAGGATGGCATTCCCGCCGGCGAGGCAGGCGGCGATGTCGGCGATGGCACGTTCAGTGTCCTCGTACGCCGCGCGGCCCGCGTGGAGGGCGCCCAATGTATCGACCAGGACGATCTGGCGGTCGAATTTTTGGAAGTTCGTGTTGAAGAACGTGGCGCGCGCCTCGGCTTTATAGGTGTCGAAGCGGGCCGTCAGAAGCGCGCCGATGGACCCGGGGTTTGGGCTTGCGGATGGGGTTTCGGCGGGAAAGAACCACATGAACGGCGCGTCGTTGCGCGCGCCCATGGTGAGGAAGCGGCCGGGTTGCAGATAACGGAGGCCGTATTCGGTTCGGCAGCGTTCCAGAGCTTCCTTGTAAAGGCGATGGCCTCGCTGAATCAGGGCGTCGTCGGCCATGCGGGAGGGATCGATGTGGGCCGCGAATTCCAGGAATTCCGCGGCGGCGTCCGCGCGTGGCTTTTCGCGCAGGCGCGCCAGGGTTTCGGCGGACCATGCCGAAAAGGACTGGTCCAGCATGGGCAGGTCGAGCAGCCATTCGCCGGGATAGTCGAGCAATTCCAGGCGCAGGCGCGGCGTGCCGGTCAGCGTTCGGATTTGGCCAAGCAGCCCGTCGGGGGGGCGGATTTCGAGTTCCAGCTCGATTTCCGCCAGATCTTCCGTGCGCGCGGGCCATTTCGGTTGCGCGGCGGCCATGTCGAACAGCTTGCCCAGGTAGTCGAAGCGCGGGATTGTGCCGGCGGCTGCGGGAACCAGGGAAATATTTCGAAGCCGTTCCTTGCCGCCGCGATCGATACGTGCGCGCAGGGCGGGCAGTGCCGGCCGCCCGGTGCCCATCGCCAGCAGATTGGCGATGAGCGAGGTCAGAAAAACCGTCTTGCCAGAGCGCGACAAACCGGTGATGGCGACCCGGATCGGGCGGTCGTTCACCAGATCGTCCAGCGCCGACCACGCGCGTCCCGCCGTGTTCAGAATGCTCCGCACCGGCGGGCTGTTATTCTGATCGCATCGCGGGATTGCTCACCGCGCCGCCGGTCGCGGTGCGCCCGCCATCCACGACATATTGCGCGCCAGTGATATTCGAGGCCAGATCGGAGCACAGGAAAATCACGGTATTTGCGACTTCTTCGGGCTGGCCGAAGCGGCCGAGGGGGATGCTTTGCTGGTACCGCGCCGCCACGCCCGCCGCGTCGGCCGGGTTGATCATCGCTGTCACGGCATGGATCATCCGCGTATCGATCGGGCCGGGACAGACCGCGTTGACGCGCACGCCGGACCGCCCGACCTCGCCCGAGGCGGCCTTGGTCAGGCCGATCACGGCATGTTTTGAGGCGACATAGGCAGGCATGTTGGGCGAGCCCACGAGCCCGGCGATCGAGGCGGTGTTCACCACCGCACCGCGGCCCTGGCGGATCATCACCGGCAGGACATGGCGAAGGCCCAAAAACACGCCACGGACGTTGACGGCCATGACGGCGTCGAACATGTCCTCGTCGTATTCCGCTGTCGGGGCCATTGCGCCCTCGATGCCCGCGTTGTTGTAAAAACAATCGATTGCGCCGTAGGCGTCGAGCGTGGCCTTTACGTAGTTTTGGACATCGGCGGATTTCGTGACGTCGGCGGCGACGAAGCGGGAGTCGCCGCCTTGCTGGCGGATAATGCCCGCAGTGGCCTCGCCCGCATCCTTGTCGCGATCGACCACGACGACCTTGGCGCCGCGGTTGGCGAAACCGGTCGCGGCGGCCCGGCCGATGCCGTTGCCCGCGCCGGTGATCAGGACGATTTTGCCCGTGAAATCCACATCTTCCTCCGTTGGAATTATTGACCCGCGACGCTTAGCACACTGGGCTGGCAGGGAGGAATTCCCGGCGGGCTTCCTCCAGACAACCCCAGACATACGGGAGAAAGGAGCGCGCGGTTTCGATGTGGAAGACCGTGTCCGACCGGCGCCAGAGAACGATCTCGGCCTTGCCAAACAATGTGCGGGCGCAGCCGCCGGGCGGAAGATCGTCCAGGTCCAGCGGGCAGAAGGCGTTGACGCACCAGGCGGCGCGGGCACCCTCCAGCCGGATACCCGCGGTACGGTGGGACACATCGACCAGGGAGTCCGCCGCGATGTCCG
>JAYWAX010000080.1:0-6937 GCA_043782125.1 Acetobacteraceae bacterium
GTCAGGCGCTGGGTGCCGCCCGCGCCGGGAATGACGCCCAGATTGATCTCTGGCTGACCGAATTTCGCGGTGTCGGCGGCAACGATCATGTCGCACATCATCGCCAGCTCGCACCCGCCACCCAGCGCGAAGCCGGCGACGGCGGCGATCACGGGCTTCTTGACGGACAACACGGCTTCCCAGTTGGCACCGATGAAATCGTCTACCATCGCGGCGGGGTTGGTGCGGTCGCGCATCTCCTTGATGTCGGCACCGGCGGCGAACGCGCGCTCATTGCCCGTGATCACGATCGCGCCGATGGCCGGATCGGTATCGTAAGCCGTCAGTTGCGCCTTTAATTCCCGCATCAGATCGTCGCACAGCGCATTCAACGCCTCTGGGCGGTTCAGGCGGATCAGGCCAACGCGGCCATGAGTCTCAGAGAGGATGTTGGGCTTGCCGGTCATGCTGAAGTCTCCTGAATTGTGCCGGGTCTTAGATCAGGCACGGGGCTTTGGGGCAATCGTCTGAGTCGTGCAGGCGCCAGGGCTTTGCCCCGGACCCGACGAGGGCGCTGCCCTTCGAACCCACCAGGGCCTCGGCCCCTGGACCGCGATCGGTTTGGGATATGAGAAGGGGGGCCCACTCGGATGTTGCGACATCTCGGATGGCCCCCCTTCTCATATCCCCAATAAATGGCCTCCAAGGCCCAGCCTTGGCGGGATCGAAGGGCAGCGCCCTCGCGGGGTCTGGGGCAGCGCCCCAATGTTTCCCCGCCTCTGGCCCCTCAGCCTTGCCGCGGTTACTGTCCCTCGGCGTCAATCTCCGGGGAGCATTCATGCTGAAATTCGGCATTTCGTTGTTTTTCACCGCGACGTCGATGAAGCCCGCCGATCTCGGCCGGGCGTTGGAACAACGCGGCTTTGAATCCGTGTGGTCAGGCGAACATTCCCACATTCCCGATGTTCTGAAATCGCCTTTTCCCGGCGAGGGCGGCCTTAAGCGTTGGTATTACGAGGTCATGGACCCGTTCGTGACGCTGACGGCGGCGGCGATGGCGACCACGGCGTTGAAGATCGGCACCGGTGTCTGCTTGATCGCCCAGCGCGATCCGATCCAGACCGCGAAGCTGGTGGCCTCGATCGACCAGGTGTCCAAGGGCAGATTTTTGTTCGGGGTCGGTGCCGGCTGGAACCAGAGCGAGATCGAAAACCACGGCACGGTCTTCAAGACCCGTCACCTGCGCGCGCGGGAAAGCATAGAGGCGATGCGGGAAATCTGGACGAAATCCACAGCCGCGTATCGCGGCGAAATCGTGAGTTTCGATCCGATCGCGGCCTGGCCGAAGCCGGTGCAAAAGCCAAACCCGCCCGTCCTGGTCGGTGGCGCCTTCCCCTGGTCGGCGCGTCGCGCCATTCGTTACGGTGACGGCTGGCTGCCCAGTGCGCCTTCGGGCAAAACCGATCTGTTGGACGAAATTCCGCGCTTTCGGCAAATGGCGGCCGAAGCCGGGCGCGATCCGGCATCGTTGCCGATCACGGCCTGGTATCCGCCACGCGATCTCGATCTGATGTAGCGGTATCGCGACATCGGCGTCGAGCGCGTGGTGTTCAGCGTGCCGTCCGATCCCGCCGGGAACGTGTTACCGCATCTGGATGAAATTGGCGCGCTGATGGCCGCGACGAACCACTGACATTCCCCACGCAGGAGGTCACCAATGCGATATCGCTGGCTCGTTACCATTGCCGTTCCGGCCGTCGCGGCCTGGTCGCCTCTGGCGCCGTCGCCGCCGGGCGTGGCGAGCGCGCCAACCGGTCCGTGGCGCGACCAGATTCACAAAGTGCCCATGCGCGATAAGGACGGCGCGCTGCACGATCTTCACACCCGCATCTGCCGGCCGCCCGGCGACGCACCGGCGCGTGTCGTTGCGATCGCGCATGGAAGTCCCGCGAACGCGAACGCGCGTCCGGCGATGCAGCCCGCGCAATGCGAGAATGAGGGCGTAAGGTGGTTCCTCGCGCGCGGCTACGTCACTGTCATGGGCATGCGCCGCGGTTACGGCGAGACCGGCGGCAACTGGGCCGAAACCGCCGGCCCGGGATGCCCGGCGGAGGGGTATGCGCGGGCCGGACGGGAAACCGCGCGCGATCTGGACGCACTGATTTCCTATGCGACGTCGCTGCCCTTCGCGCGGCCGGACGGGGCGGTCGTGGTTGGGCAGTCGGCGGGTGGATGGGGCGCGGACGCTTACAACAGCCTGCCCCATCCCAAGGTCGTGGCCATGGTCAGCATGGCGGGCGGGCGGGGCGGACATGTCGATAATACGCCGAACAAGAATTGCCGGCCGGACGAGCTGGCGCATGCCGCCGGACTTTTGGGCGGAACCGCCACGACGCCGATGCTCTGGGTTTACGCGGCCAACGATTCCTTTTTCGATCCGGCGCTCGCGGTCGCGATGCACACCGCGTTTACCCGCGCGGGTGGAAAGGCGATCCTGTTTCAGCCCGGGGCTTTCGGAACGGACGGGCACGGATTGTTCTTCGGCCGCGGCGGATCGAACGTCTGGGGACCGGAAATGGCGCGATATCTGACATCTCGCGGCGCTGGGCCCTGACCGGACAGGGTCTCGCGTGGCGCGCTGTCCCCGCCTACACTCGTCACGGGACAAAGGGGAGGACATCATGCGCTTCGGACTGATCATTCGCGGCCAGTATTCGCAGGGCGACGACATGCGCGTCCGCCTGAAGGAAGACCTCGACGCCGCCAAATTCGCCGAAGACCTTGGCTACGACATGATCGGCAAGGGCTCGCATTACAGTTCGTATCCGTTTCAATACATTCAGCAAATTCCCTATCTCTGCCAGGTCGCAATGGTCGCGCCGAAGCTGCGTTTGTGTCCCGGCGTCGTGCTGCTGCCGTTGCACAGCCCGCTGCATGTGGCCGAGGAACTGGCGTCGCTGGATGTCATGTGTAACGGCAAGCTGATTTTTGGCGCGGGCATCGGCTATCGGGAGGTCGAGTTCAAGGCATTTGGCACGACAACGAAACAATCCGGCCCGCGCTTCGAGGAATGCCTGGAGGCGGTAAAGCGCCTGTGGTCCGAGGATTTCGTGACCATGAAAGGCAGTTATTTCGAACTCGACAACGCCAATTGCACGACGATGCCGTTGCAAAAGCCGATGCCGCCGGTTTGGATCGGCGCCAACGCCAATGTCGGGATCCGCCGCGCCGCGCGGGTCGCCGACACCTGGTTCATCAACCCGCACAATAAAATCGACACCATCGCCACACAGATGGATGTCTATAAACGCGCCCTCGACGACGCCGGGAAACCTTTTCCAGATGAATTGCCGATGGCGCGGGAATGCTTCGTGGCGCGCTCTCGCACGGAGGCGATCCGGCTGGCGCAACCGTATCTGGAGGAAAAATACCGGGCGTACAAAGCCTGGGGGCAGGACGCGGTCATGCCCTCCGGCGACGCGTTCAGCGCCAATTTCGAAGACCTGATGAACGACCGGTTTCTGTTCGGCTCGCCCGCCGAGGTGACGGAACAGATTCTTGTCCTGAAACGCCGCTTCGGGGTCAACACGCTGGTACTGGGCATTCACTGGGCCGGCATGCCCGCCCATCTCGCCATGGACCAGATGCAACTGATCTCTGAAGAGGTCTTCCCCGCCGTACGCTCGGCCGCCTGACATTAAGGAACGTAAATCATGAAAATCGGCGCCGTCATGTTCTTCACCACCGGTTCCATGCAGCCCGCCCCCTTGGCGCGGGTGCTGGAGGAGCGGGGGTTCGAGTCTCTGTGGGTGCCCGAACACACCCACATCCCCTCGACGCGGAAAACGCAGTATCCGGCGGGCGGGCCTTTGATCCGTCCGTATTACGACATTTACGATCCCTTTGTGGCGCTGAACACGGCGGCTGCGGTCACCACGCACCTGAAAATCGGCACGGGCGTTTGTTTGGTGCCGCAGCGCGATCCGATCGTCACGGCGAAGCTGATCTCCTCGCTGGACCAGATTTCGAACGGGCGGTTTTTGTTCGGGGTCGGCAATGGCTGGAACCAGGACGAAATCGAAAACCACGGTACGGTGTTCAAAACCCGGCATAAACTGGGGCGCGAACGGATCGAGGCGATGAAGGCGATCTGGACCCAGGAAGAGCCGGAATACCACGGCGAGCTGGTCAATATCGAAAAGATGAAGCAGTGGCCGAAGCCGGTGCAAAAGCCATACCCTCCGATCATCGTCGGTGGCGCTTTTCCTTACGCGGCCAGGCGGGCGATCGCGTATGGCGACGGCTGGATTCCCCGCGCCGACCGGCTGGCCAAGGATGGCGTCGGTGTGCTTATCGGAAAATTCCGGGACATGGCGGCGGAGGCCGGTCGCGACCCGGCCAGCCTGCCGATCACCATCTTCCGGGTGCCCGAGGTCATGGAACAACTTCGCTTCTGCGAGGAAATCGGCATCGACCGGATCACCTTCACGCTGCCCGCCGCCGGCGCGGACGAATGCATGCCGATCATCGACCGCTGGACCGAGATCAAGCGCCAGCTTGAAGGCTGACACGCGAACGACTCTCTGGCGGGGGACGCGCCGCCGGAGAGCGTTAAATATTCTTGCCTCATATGTTAGTAAAAGTTAGAACCCCGGCGAACATCGCCGGTGGCAGGGGCCGCCGTGCGTGGATTGAAGGACATCCGCCGGATGCACGATCGCCGACCTGACGCATTTTCCACCTCGCCGGTCCAGTACCGGACGCCCGCGCCATGAGCGTGATGCTGGTTGGGTCCGGCAACCAAATCATGCTGGCCGCGCCGGGCCGTCCCATGCTCGCCGCGCCGCTGCCAACTGGCGGCGGCGCGCCCGCGGATCCCCGGGGTATCGCGGGTCTCGCCGGATGGTGGGATGCCGCGATGCCCGCGGGCTTGGTGGGTATCTCGGGTGCGGCGTTGGATTCGTTTGGTGCGCCGGTCGCGGGCCTTGCGGATCGATCCGGCGTAGGCGCCGCGTTGACGGTCTGGCACCGGGCGGGCAGCGGAACCGCGCCGCCGCTGGGGACGGCGCGGCTGAACGGGCTTCTGGGCGGGGTGGGGCGCGATATGGGGACGCTGCCCGATTTGCCGCCCGCGGGCCGGAATTTGCCCTGGATGGACCCGGATCAGGGCCTGATCGGTCCCGCAATGAACCTTGGGTCCGGCACCGCCTGGACCCTGTATCTGGTGTGGTCGCGTCCGAACTGGCGCCAATCGGCCGACACCCCCGGCGCCCTGCTGAGTATCGGCGGCACCACGGTCCTGGCTGCGGATAATCGGAGCGGCACAAACCGCCTCGTCTTGTTTCCCGGCGCTCAGCAGACAGTTCTGACGACAGGGCTGACCCGCCGCCACACCCACGCGATCGTTCTGCGCAATACGCCGGGTGTGGGGCTGGACGTTTGGCTCGACTCAGGCCCGGCCGCGACCGCCGCCCCGAATCCGCTGGCCGCCAGTTTGAACGCGCCCGCGCTGTTCCTGCACGACGGCACGCCGAACGGCGGCGCGGAGTGTTGGTTTCACGAGGCCGCGATCTGGAACAATGCGCTGGGGCAATCCGGCCTCAACGCGCTGCTGAGTTGGCAAAGCCGTTGGACGCGCGGGCCGCGTAAGGGCATCCAGGTTCTGGTGACCGGCCAGTCCAACGCGGGCAACGGCCTGAACGACGGCGCCTGGCATTTGCTGGCGCAAGGCGTGGCGTGGCATCTGGGGGCGCTGGCGTACGGGGTGGTTGGGCTGTACGGCAGTCCGCCCGCCGCCACCTGCATTCATGGCGAGGGCCTCTACCCCGTCGCCGCACTGGGTTTGCCCGGCTCCTTTCTCCAAAACCCCAACGACGGCACCGATCCCTCCACCTGGGCGCTTGGCGCCGACGGGCTCGCGGTACAGCAATGGCTCCTGTCGGGAACTGCGGCCGAAGACGCGGCGGATGTTGCCGTCATTCTGTGGCCGTGGTCGGAGGACGACAGCACCCGCAGTTATAGCGAAAAAACGACCTACGACGCCGCCGCCCGCCGCTTCCTGGCGCTGGAACGCGGCATGTTGTCTCGCCTGGCGGCGAACCTGCCGCAGATATGGTGGTCGGCGCTGCCGTTCAATTACAACAACAACGACGCGGGCACCCAAATGCAGCGGGAAACCGTGGCGAGCCTGAGTGCGGACCCGTCGCAGAACGTGACCGTTGTGTTGCCGCAAACCGCCGATAGCCTGCCAAGGGGGGTCACGTCCTACGATCCCGCGACGGGCACCTGGACCGGTGGCGATTGGTTCCATCGCGACGCCGCGGACAACAGGCGGTTTGGCCGTTTGGCGGCACCGCTGGCCGCGCGCGCGATCCTGGCCTCGGGCGGTGGCGATACGATTTCGTCGATCCCGGCGGGTGTTCCCGCCGCGGGCGGTCCGGTCGTGACGCATGTTTACCGTGAAACCGCTGCCAGCCTGATCGTGACGGTCCGCCACGATTGCGGCACCGATCTGATCGTGCCTGCGACCCAGGCGGCGGCCGGCGCGGGGTGGGCCGCGATGGACGGCGGTACGATGGTCTCGCCCGGGCAGATCGTGACGGCAACGGCCTGCGTCCGGATCGATGCCACCCATCTTCGCATTACCCTGGCGCGGAACCTGACCAGCGCGAGCGCGGCCTGCCGTCTGTTCTACCCTTATGGCACCGCGACGATCGGACGCGGCAACGCCGTGACCGATAATTTTTCAGCGGTAACGAAACCGGCGGGATGGGACATTGCGGCCGATCTTGGCTCGGCCTGGCGCTACGATATGCCGGTGCATGTCCCGATGGTGCCGGCGTCGGGCGTGGTGGTCAGCGATATTCCTTGATGTACGGACTCGTGGAGGTGCCGGGGCGTTGCCCCGGACCCCACGAGGGCGCTGCCCTTCGAACCCGCCAAGGCTGGGCCTTGGAAC
>JAYWAX010000081.1:0-6934 GCA_043782125.1 Acetobacteraceae bacterium
GACCCGGCTACGATGCCGGTGCCTCGGTCACCGCCCACTGGACGCTTTCGAATACTGGCAACGCCGACGTCGCGACCTCGTTCAGCGAGCAGCTTTCGATCAAGAATCTGCAAACCGGCGCGGTGATCAGGCTGCTGTCGGATACGGTCGCCGCCAGTGCGCTCCTGCCCTTCGCGGCGGGTACGTCGATGGCCCGGTCCATGACCTTCCTTTGGCCATCCGGTTTCAGTAGTACCGGCACATTCGAGGTGGATGTCACCGCAGACAGCGCCGGTCAGGTGGTCGAAGCCGTGCCGTCCGGCAGCCGCACCGACAACGTGGGCACCACCACGGTGCTGTCGGCGCCGGATCTTCTGATCGCGCCCGGCAGCCTCCAGGTAACCAACGGGCCGCTGCAATCCGGCGATACGGTCAACCTGACCTGGATTGACCAGAACCTGGGCGACTCTGCGGCGCCGGCCACCTGGAGCGATCAGGTCGTCGTTTATAACGCAACAAAAAGCACCTACCTGCTGTTTCAGCAGGTGGATGCCGGCGGGCCGCTCGCGGCCGGCGCGCAGCGGGTGCGTGGCTTCTCGTTCCATCTTCCGGACGGCGACGCTGGCGTCGGCTCCCTCCAGATTACCGTGCACGCGAACCAGACCGGCGCGGTCAACGAGGCCGTGGGGGGCGGGGCGAACGCCTATGACAACAACACCACGGCGATCGTCGCGACATCGGTTCTGAAGCTGTATCCCGACCTCGCACCTGTCGTGACCGCGCCCGCCAACGGCATCGGCGCCAACGGCATTACGGTGGGCTGGACCGTTACCAATAACGGCCCAGGAGCGACGGAGGCCGGAAGCTGGAACGATCGGGTCATCCTGAGTCCGGCCGCCATCCTGGGCACGACCGGGAATACGATCCTTGGCACGTTCGGCCATACCGGAAATCTGGCCAATGGCGCGTCTTACACGCAGAGCCAAAGTGTTACGCTGCCAGCCAACGTGCAAGGAACATACTACATCTTCGTCGTGGCCGATTCCGGGCAGGTGGTAACGGAACCAACGACGCGGGCCGACGCGACATCGGCGGGGTCGCCGATTGCGATCACCTCGCCGTACGCGGCACTGGTCACCAGCGGCGTCACCGCGCCGGCCTCGGTATCGTCCGGCGGCACGATCCTGGTGAACTGGCAGGTCGCTAATGCCGGCAATGGTCCAACCGACGTCGTTTCATGGCGAGACCGCCTGTATCTGTCGCAATCGAATACACCGCAGCCCGGCGATCCGGTGCTGGGGACGCTGACGCATATCGGCGCCATCGCGGCCGGCGGCAGTTATAACGGGTCCATGACGCTCACCGTGCCGGCGAACCTGTTTGGCGCCTACAAGGTGCTGGTTGTTACGGACGCGGACTCACAAGTTTATCAGGCCGGGCACACGGGTGCGAGCACAGCCGCGTCCGGACCGATCGTGTTGCTCAGCCCCGATCTTCAGGTCACCGTGACATCGGCGCCCACATCCGTGCAGCCGGGCCAGTTGCAATCCGTGTCTTGGACAGTGACCGATGTCGGATCGGGCGATGCGTCCGGGGTCTGGACCGACCGCTTGCTGTTCTCGCCCGATGGGCTTCTGGGCGATGCGATTGCGGTCGCCGAGGTGTCTCGCGGTGGCGGGCTGGCGGCCGGTGCGTCGTATTCGGCGTCCGCGAGTTTTTATGTCCCCACCGTCGTGGACGGTTCGGCCGCGCGGTTCATCGTGGTGACCGACGTCTACGACCAGGTGCCGGAAGCGAACGGGCAGACCGGCAATACCGCCACGTCGGCCCAGGTTATCGTGACGCATCCCGATCTGGCCGTTCAGTCGGTGACGGCGCCCGCGACGGGCGCCTCCGGCAACAATGTCGCGGTCGCCTGGACCGTGACGAATACCGGAACCGCCGGTATTGCCGGCAACTGGCTCGACCAGATTTTCGTGTCCAACGCCCCAGGCTTCAACGGATCGCAGCGCTATTTGGGATCGCTGCCGGAAAACGGACCGCTCGCCGCCGGGGCCACGTATAACGGATCGGCCACGGTGCAACTGCCGGTCGACCTCGCGCCAGGCCCTTACTTCATCCTGGTGTATTCGAACGCATCGAACCAGGTGAACGAGGCGGGCCATGCGGCGAACAATCTGGGTGCATCGGCCTCGGTCGCGATCTCGCAACCGCCGTTGCCTGACTTGCGGGTTTCGGGTCTGTCGGTGACGCCGGGCGCGTCCATCCGGTCCGGTAACACGGTGGAGATCGACTGGAACGCGCAAAATGCCGGCACCGGCCCTGTGGTCAGTTCGTTCTATAGTCACGTTGTCGTGGTGAATACGTCGCTTGGCCTGACGCTCCTCGATACGCAGGTTTATTACGACGTGTCGGCGAACGGGCAGATCGCCAGCCTCGCTTCGGCCGCGCAGCACTATACGATGAAGGTGCCGGATGGGGATGCCGGCGTGGGCAACCTGCGTATCACGGTGACGGCGGACACGTATAACCAGGTGTTCGAGGGGTTGGGGGCAAAGACCGACAACAGCGCCACGATCGACCGTGCCAGCGCGCTGGCGGATTATCCCGACATCACGGTCGACGGCTTGAGCGTCAATCCGCCCATCGCGCAGTCGGGCGGTCCGCTGACGATTTCCTGGAACGACGGCAATCATGGTTCGGCGGCGGTCGCGACGTCGTTCTACGACGAAGTGAGCGTCTTCAATCAGACCACCAATGTTATGCTTTACGACCAGGTGGTTCAGTACGATGCGACAGCTTCCGGTGGCGGGCCGATCGCGGCTGGCGGCACCGCCGCGCGCGGTGTCACGATCGCGCTTCCCGACGGTGCTGCGGGTGTCGGTTCGCTGCTGGTGCGGATCGTCGCCGACCGCTATGGCCAGGTCGTCGAACGGATCAACAGCGGACGTACCGATAACACGGCGTCGATGACGCTGAACTCGATCCTCGCGCATTATCCGGACCTGACGGTCAGCAATATCGTCGCGCCCGCGCATGCCGCCGCCGGCAGCACGATCACCGTGACGTACACCGTGACCAACAACGGAACCGGACCCGCGAGCGGCAGTTGGATCGAGCAGTTGGCGCTGTCCAGCGACGGCACTGCAGCGCATGACGTCGCGCTTGCGCCGGTGTCCGAGACCGGACAATCGATCGCGCCCGGCGCGTCGGTCACACGGTCCGTGGCCGTGACATTGCCGTCCACCATCGACGGCACGCAGTTCGTCTCGGTCACCGCGGACGCGCTGCATTCGCTGTTCCAGCTTAACGGCGTCAGCCATCGCGGCGTCGGCGCGGCGGCGATCGCCATCGGATCGGCGCTTTCGATTTCCCTCAGTTCCGCGACGGTGTCCGAAACTGCGGGCCCCACGGCGCTGACCGGCACCGTGACCCGCAGTGGAAGCACGGCCGGCGATCTTATCGTGTCGCTTGGCGCGAGTCAGTCTGGGCTGGGGCTGCCGGCCACCGTGACGATCCTGTCCGGGCATGCCGCCGCGGTGTTCGTGGTGGGCGCGGTCAACGACGGTCTGACCGGACCGACGAAGCACATCGCGATAACGGCCAGCGCGACGGATTATGCCAACGGCACCACCACGATCGACGAGACCGATCCCAACACGCCCGTGCTGGCCATGACCACGGTAAGCACCAACGTCAACCGGAACGATCCCAGCGGGGTTCTGCGGGTCACGCTGACGCGCAATACGCCCTCGGATACGGCGCTGAGCGTCCACCTCGCGTCCGATCTGACGTTCTTTATCAACCCGCCCGCCACCGTGACGTTCGCCATTGGAGAGGTCGCCAAGATCGTCGATTTGCCGCTGGTCGATGACGGCTTCGTTTACGGCAATCGCAATGTGCATATCACCGCGACGTCGCCGGGTTATTCGACCGCCGCGCTGACGATCGCGCTGACCGATACGGACGTGCCGCATCTGACCGCCGTGTTGGGGCAGAGCGTCATTTCGGAGGCCGCCGGATCGAACGCGACGACGCTGACCATCACGCGCGATAAAATTACCAACCAGCCGATGGATATCGCCATCGGTGCGCGTATCGCCAATATCGCGTTGCCGCCGATCGTGACGATCCCCGCGGGTCAGGCGTCGGTGGGCGTTTCGATCGCCGCGATCAACAACGGGTTGCCGGTCACCACGTCGGTTCCGGTGGATATCTCGATTTCGGTCGCCGATCCGAACTTCAAGACGGCCCTGCACGGCACGACGATTCAGACCTTTCTGACCGTAACCGGCAGTGTCGGGCCAACCCTGTCGGTCGCGCTCGCGGCCCGGACAATCACCGGCGACGCGGCGACGACGGGCACCGTCACCCGTGCCGGCGGAAACAACAGCGCGGACCTGATCGTCGCGCTGACCAGCAGCAACACCGCTGAGGCGACGGTCCCCGCGACCGTGACCATCCTCGCGGGTGCCTCCTTCGCCACCTTCACGGTCACGGGCGTGAACGATGGGACGCTGCACGGCACCCCTGGCATCACGATCGACGCTTCGGCCACGGGGTACGCCGATGGCGCCTCGGGCCTGACGGTTTCCAACCAGAACCTGCCCGACCTCGCGGTATCGGGAATTATTTTCCCGCCTTCCGTCGTCGCGGGCACCAATCACACGGTGAGCTACACCGTTTCCAATGCCGGCAAGAGCGCCGCCACCGGGCCGTGGGTCGATAAGGTCTACCTGTCGGAGACGACAGTTCTGAGCGAAGAATCGATTCTGATCGGCACGTTTAACAAGACCTCGCTCGCGGCGGGTGCCTCCTATACCAACGTGGCGGCCTTCACCGCGCCCGCCACGCCGGGCAAGCTGTATGTCCTTGTCGTCAGCGACACGGGAAATGTGGTTCAGAACATCAACCCGGCCGACAAGCAGAGTGTCAGCGCCGATCGGATCGTCGTGACGCCATCGTACACCGTAACGGTCTCAGCGGCGGCCCATGTCGCCCCGGCCGGCACCCCGATCTTGTTGACCGGCCTGGTCACGAACGCGGCGACC
Organism: Acetobacteraceae bacterium; assembly: GCA_043782125.1. Taxonomy (GTDB): domain Bacteria; phylum Pseudomonadota; class Alphaproteobacteria; order Acetobacterales; family Acetobacteraceae; genus Rhodopila. The sequence continues at coordinate 5,031 of JAYWAX010000081.1, forward strand.
CTCGGTCCGGACGGTTTCGTGCCCGTCAAAATCACGCTCACCAACGGAACCTTCACGCGGTACCTGACCGCGTTCTCCCACGCCGATGGGACCTTCGCCATTACCTTCCATCCGGTTGGCAATGAGGCCGGCGATTACGCGATCACCGCCGCCCAACCGGGTGCTGCGGCGCCGCCCACGCAGGACACGTTCTCGCTGATCGGCCTGAACGCGTCGGTGGGCAATATCAGCATCAATTCGACCCCCAACACCGTGGTCACCGGCGCGTTCACGCTGACAAATCTGTCGAGCGTGGCGTTGACGGGACTGACCGCCAGCCTTTCCGGCCTGCCGGCGACGGCGGTCCTGACGGTGACACCCATCGCCGATATCGCCGGTCACGGCACGGTGAACGTCAGTTACAGCTTTACCTCGACCGCGCCGATCACGGGCAATTCCAGTCTCGTGCTGACCTCGCACGAGGGGGCCACGATCAGCCTGCCGTTCTATCTGAACGTGCTGCCCCTGCGGCCCGATCTGGTCACCAACCCCGGCTTCCTGCGGTCCGGCATGGTGGTCGGAACACAGTCGCAGGTGTCGTTCACCGTCACCAACACCGGCGGCGCGGCCAGCGGCCCGCTGACCGTCGCGATCCCGTCCGCGCCCTGGCTGACCTTGCTCAGCCCGGTCACGATTTCCTCGATCGCGCCGGGCGGCCAGGCCACGGTCGTGCTGCAGCTCACACCGGCGGCCGATCTGGGGTTGCAGGTATATTCCGGCTCGGTCGCGATCTCCGGGGCCGACAGCTCGGTCTCCCAGGCGTTTTCTTTCCGCGCAGTTTCCACTGCGATCGGCGATCTGTCGGTGACCGCACAGGACGAGTCGTCGTACTTCGCCTCTGACAAACCAAATCTGGCCGGCGCCACCGTGACGCTCACAGATCCCTACACATCGCAATTGGTCGCCACCGGCACGACCGATGCGACGGGCGTGGCGCATTTCATTGGGTTGGCCGAGGGCGACTACCTGATGCAGGTGTCGTCGGACCATCACCAGTCCGTGCAGACGTCGGTGCATGTCACGCCGGGCATCGATACGGCGGTCTCTGAGTTCCTGCACTATCAGGCCGTTACCTACACCTGGAAGGTAGTACCCACCCAGATCGCCGACCATTATGAAATCGTGCTGGAATCGACGTTCTCGACGGCGGTGCCGATGCCGGTGGTGACGGTCGATCAGCCGCGGGTGCTGCCGCTGGTGCTGGCCGGACAGACCACGGTTTTCAACCTGACCTTCACCAACCATGGCCTGATCGACGCAACCCAGTTGCAGGTGGTGGTGCCAAACGATCCCGACTTCATCATCACGCCGCTGGTCGGTGTGATTCCGGTGCTGCCGGCGAACAGTTCGATCACCATTCCGGTGTCGATCCGGGTGAACCCCGCCAGCCCGCTGGTGAACGCGGCGTCGCGAGGCTTGGCGACCCAGGCCTTCGTCGACGGCATGTCGCCGGTCCCTGGCGACACCTCGGCATACACTGCGGGCTTTGGTTCCGCGTTCATGAAGTGCCTCGGCATCACCGGCGTCTATACCTATGTTTGCCTCAATAATGTGTGGCAGCAGGTCGGCGTCAGTGTCGATGCGATCGGGTGCGCCGAGGACATCAAGGGTGCGGCGGGCGAAGCCCTCGCGAAGGCCGCGGCCGGCGGCAACCTGTTGGGCGCGCCATGCAGCGCACTCGATGCGTTGATCAGTTGCATCGGCGCGGCGGGCGGACCCAGTGACGACTGTATTCAGGCGATTATCGTGTCCGCGTGCGGTGCCATAACCGGCGCCGTGGGCGGGCCCGCGGGCGCAATCGCGGGCGCGTTGAGCGCTGGCGGCTCGGATATCCTCGCCTGCCTCTGCTCATTGGCGAGCGGTGG
>JAYWAX010000082.1:0-6926 GCA_043782125.1 Acetobacteraceae bacterium
CGCTTGGTCCATATCGGCGCGGACCCGATGGAGCGACTCAACAACCGCGCCAGGTTCAACGGAACCATGCAGCCCGGTGGCGTTCCTACCACCGCTCCATTGTCTCACGCCGGACATTGAGACGAACCGCCACGATGAGACAGATGAGACGGGGATGAGTCGCCCGGCCAAAAACCCCCTTCGCACCAAACCGGATCAGGCTGGCGCAATCCGAGTGTGGGGTATATCGTGGGGTATGAGCAGGGCGGTTCATACAAAATCACGTAAATTCAATATGTTAAATTGAAGTCTTGGCGTCCCGTAGGGGATTCGAACCCCTGTTGGTGCCGTGAGAGGGCACTGTCCTGGGCCTCTAGACGAACGGGACGTTGGCCACGGCCAATCCCTTACGCCGGATCGTCCGCGGCCTCAAGGGCCGATCCTGCCGCCCGCCAACTCTCCATCCAGCATCGCCAACGCGGCATCCGGTCCCGCCAGCAATTCCATCAACCGCAGACTGTTCGTCTGGCTCAGGCCTCCCCGCGCCGCGGCATCCCGCACTGTTCCCGCCGCGTTGTTCAGCAACGAATCGTACTCCCCGCCGCCACCCATCCGCCGCGCCTCGGTTTCCAGCGCCCGCAAGTCGCGCGCCGTCGATTCCAAAGCCCAGGCCTCGCAGGGACCGGCGGCACGAAGAGGCTCCAGGAACTCCGACGACAAATGTCCAGAGAACAACGACAGGCACCCGGCGCGGATGCGTTGGCGCAGCCGGCCCAGACGCTCGCGCCGCGCGGGTTCCAACGCGCCGCCGTCCAGGACACTCAGCAGGGAGGCAAGGCGATGCACGGTGGTGCTGGCCTCCGTCAGATCGCGGCCGCCCAGACGCGCCTCCGCGCCGCCGGGGGCCTCCATTTGGTCCAGCAGGAGTGCGGCGGCCTCCTCGCCCGCCTGGCGCAGCATCGCTTCGCCGCGAAACCCCAGCGCCTGCGCCATCTTGGACAGAATCGGCGCAGCCTCGGGCAGGCGCGCCAGCAGCAGCGCGATCGCCATCGGTTGAATCCCGGGATCGAAGGCGGCGGCTTCGGTCAGCAAAGCGCGCAAGGTTTTGAATTCCAGCGGGACCAACCCCTGTGCGGCGTCGGTTTCCAGCCGCAGTAAGCGGACCGCCTGAGACAATAACGCACCAACGCGAAGCGCCAGAGGGCGATGAAAATGCAGCGCCAAACCGGTGGTATCCCAACCCGGCGGCGGGTTCGCGGCTTCCGTCAGCATTTCGGCGGCGGCGGGCCACAGCAATGCGCCGGCCGCTTCGATGGCATCGAGATCGCCGGTCGAGCGCCCGTCGATCAGCGCGGCAATTTTCAGAGTCAGCGGGCCAAGGGAGGCCTCCATCGCCGCCGCCATGACGGGGATCGCGGTGCGCGGGATCGTGCCGCGATCGGACCGCCAGCGTGGCGCGGCGACAATCAGCGGGTCCAGCGGCAAAAACATCAATCGTGCGAACCGCAACGGTCTGGGCGGGCGCAGCCGTACCAACCTCGCCCGCAGCGGCGCGATGATCAGATCCGCCTGGCCGCGCTCCGGCATCGCGTCCACCATCGCCACCACTTCCAGAATATGCCGGTCCTCGGCGTCCGTCAGATCGCGCGCGACACACCGGATTTCGTGCCGGAGAGACGATTTTTCTGCGACGGCCAAGTCACCCTCCTATGCGAGCAACGCCTGAAGACGTTCATTCCGCGCGATCAGACCGAAAGCCGCTCCGCGCCGCATGCGCCCTTGCGCGCCGTCCGGATCGTCCGGCTCGTGAAAAATCCTCTCGCGCGCGTCCATTTCCGGCTGGCCCGGGTTCCAGGCCGCCAATTCCAGCGGCGAGACCGGCAAAAGCTGCGCCATTTCCAGCAGCGCAGCCCGCTGTCCCGCGATCGGACCGGCGGTTTCCCACAACAGGCAGAACCGTTCCCAACCATCCAGAACCCATTCGGGGCGGCTGAGTTGTTCGGCGACCTCCAAGGGGGATCGCGCCCAGGCCTGAATAAACCCGGACATGTCGGCGGTCAGGTCGCGGGCGGCGCGGATGGTCGCGGTGGCGCAGGATGCCGCCGCGCTCGCCGCGCGGGCCAGCGACTCCGCCAGATGGGCGAACCCATCGTCGGCGCATTGTTTCGACCATAGAACGAGCTGGGCCGTGGCGGTGTCGAGACGCGCGATCAGACGTGGCAGACGGGCAGGGGGCGTGCCGGAATCCAGACCAAGCGACGTGAACAATCCGCTCAGGCTTTCCAGATCGCCACCAATTTGCGCCGTCGTACGCCCAATCGCGGCGCCGAGTCGCGTCACGATCTGGCGCGCGCGGCGGTCCAGCTCGGGCGTCCGTTCCGTCTCCACGCAGATCCTCAGGCCGGCTGGCTCGATCTGTTCCATCAGGGTCATCAGCATCAGGAAGTTGATCAAAACCCGGTCTTTCCCGTCGGACGCGACGGTCGCGGCGGCGGTGGTGGCGGCATCTCTTCCGGCCATCCCTTCGGCAGCCAGACGGCGGGCAATGTCGCGTACGCCGCCGGGGTCCATGACCGGCAGGCGCGCGATGCGCTGGTGCAGCAGCGTATCGTGGACCGTGGGCGCGCAAAGCTGGCGCACGCCACCCCAGTGCAGCACGTAAACACCGCGCCCGCCGGACGGGTTGGGCACGACGAATTCCGTTCCCGTACGCTCGGCCGGCCGCACGCGCGCGCCGGCCAGGCGGGGGGCGGTAAACGGCACCGCAACGCCGCGTTCGCGGAAGCTCACTGGGCGGTAGGACTGGATCAGGGGGAAATTCAACGGGCTCATGCGCGCAAGCTGAGCCGTAAGTGTGAAGAAAGTGTTACCGGGAATTGTCTCAGATCGCGAAATCGTCCAACGCGGGGCGTCCGGTCAGGTGCCGCCAATGGTGCCACAACAGCCTTGCCGCGAGCGACCGGTACGGGCTCCAGGCCTGTGCGAGAAGGCGCAAAGCCTTGGGATTGGGGCGTTCGGACAGACCTTTCAGCTCCGCCGCCGCCGCCGCCAGCGCGATATCGCCGGCGGGAAAGACGTCCATTCGGCCCATGGCGAACAGCAAATAAATTTCCGCCGTCCAGATACCCAGGCCCTTGACGGCGGCAATGGCGGCGATGGCGGCCATGTCGTCCATCGCTTCCAGACCGGCGGCACTGAGCGTCCCATCCAGAAACGCATTCGCGAGGATGCGGGCATGCGCGACTTTGGGCCGCGACAAGCCGGCGCCGCGCAACGCCTCGTCGGACAGCGCCAGCAAACCCTCCGGCCGCAGCGCGCCGGGCAAGACCCGCAGCCGTCCCCAGATTGCCGCGGCGGCCTGGTTGCTGATCATCTGCGCGACGATCGCCTGCAACAGGCCCGGAAACCCGGGGGACCGGGTGCGCCAGGGCAGGGGCCCCGCCCGCGCCGCGATCGTCCCAAAATCCGGGTCCGCGGCGATCAACGCAACCAGCCCATCCTGGGCCGGCCGGGGAGGATGAGGAAATTCCATCTTTCCACCCTCGCATGGAACCGGCGCGGGCGGAACCGGCCGGGCGGCGGCGCGGCATCGCCGGTTCGGATGCCCGGTCTTTGGACCCGTGCTGAAATGGGCGATGACCGGACCTTCCGGCGTCTCGTTCATGATTTTCCAGCCGCGGTTGCCGTCCGGCTGCAGGAACGCGCGCACGCCGGGTGGCGACGGCTTGCTGCCTGCGGCGCGATGTACCGGCATGAAGGCCCGGATCGTCTCCACGCAAATTGCAACGAAATGCAACGGACATTTCCCCTGGGCTCAGGCGCCGTTATGGTCGCGCGCATGGAAACAGCGCCGCATATCCTCGTTATCGACGACGATCGGGACATTCGGGACCTGCTCGCCCGATTCCTGGAAAAACAGCAGATGCGCGTAACCGCCGTTCGCGACGGCCAGCAGGCGCGCGAGGTCTGGATCCCCGGGCTTTTCCAGTTGGTGGTCCTGGACCTGATGCTGCCGGGGGAATCGGGGCTCGACCTCGCCCGCTGGATGCGCGCGCAGTCGGATGTGCCGATTGTCATGCTGACCGCAATGGCCGACGAAACCGACCGGATCGTCGGTTTGGAACTCGGCGCCGACGATTACGTGGGTAAACCCTTCAACCCCAGGGAGTTGCTGGCCCGGATCCGCGCGGTGCTGCGCCGGGCCGGGGATGCGCCGCACGACCGGGGCGAAACGCCGTCGCGCGGGTTTCGCTTCGGGGGCTGGACGCTCGATCCCGCCCGCCGCCGTCTGCTTACGCCGGACGATGTCGAGGTGCCGCTGACCGGCGGCGAATACGATTTGTTGCTGGCGCTGGTCGAACGCGCCAACCGGGTGCTGACCCGGGACATGCTGCTGGACCTGCTGCGCGGGCGTCAGGCCGGTCCGTTCGACCGGGCGATCGACGTGGCGGTATCCCGCCTGCGCCGCAAGTTGGAGGACGACGGGCGGCACGCGCAATTGATCAAGACCGTGCGCGGCGGCGGATATGTACTGGCCGCGACGGTGGAGCGGGGATAGGGCTCCTGCGCCGCAAACCATGAAAACCGAGCATCCGCCGCGTCGAAATCATCCCCCTGCCGCCATCCACGACGAACCAGGTTCCATCCACAACGTCTCTGGGCTTCATGCCACGTTCCGCCGGGCGGATTTCGCACGGCACCGCCATGACCCGCCCGTGACGGCGAACGGCGAATTGCAACGAAATGAAATCGCCGCGCCGGCGCGCCAAGCGCCGTGATATGACGGAACGCATGGAGACTCAGCCCCATATTCTCGTCGTCGACGACGATCGCGAAATTCGCGATTTGCTCGCTCGCTATTTGGAAAAGCAGCAACTGCGCGCGACGGTCGCCCGGGACGCGCGGGATGCGCGGCGGGCCTGGACGAACGGGCATTATCAATTGGTTGTTCTGGATCTGATGCTGCCCGGCGAATCCGGTCTGGATTTCGCGCGCTGGCTGCGGACACAGTCCGATGTGCCGATTGTGATGCTGACCGCGATGGCGGAGGAAATGGACCGGATCGTCGGGCTGGAACTTGGCGCCGACGATTACGTTTCGAAGCCATTCAACCCGCGGGAACTGACAGCGCGCATCCGGGCGGTGCTGCGCCGCGCTCGCGATTCGCCCCGTGGCGGCGTCAGAACATCGGGGCGAGGCTACCGTTTCACCGGCTGGACCCTGGAAGTTGCGCGCCGCCGTTTGCTGAACCCTGACCAGGTCGAAGTGCCGCTGACCGGGGGCGAATACGATCTGCTGCTGGCGCTGGTCGAGCGGGCGAACCGCGTGCTGACCCGGGACATGCTGCTGGACCTGCTGCGCGGGCGTCAGGCCGGTCCCTTCGACCGCGCGATCGACGTCGCCGTGTCCCGCCTGCGCCGCAAGTTGGAGGATGGCGGGCGGCACGCGCAACTGATCAAAACCGTGCGCGGTGGCGGCTATGTCCTGGCGGCGGAGGTCGCGCCGGCGTGAAGCTGTGGCGGATCGTGTTGCGCGTGTGGCCGCGTAGCCTGGCGGCACGGACGGCAGTCGCGGTGCTGGCGGGTCTGGCGCTGGTCCAGGTCGCCGGCCTCACCATTCACACGCTCGACCGGATCGACATTCAGCGGATAGCCCAGGCACGGGACCTGGGGCTGCGGATCGTGCCAATTTACCGGGCGGTCGCGTCGGCGGAGCCCGCAGACCGGGCGGCGGCGATCGAGGCGCTGCATGTTCCGCCGATGATCTCGGTGCGGCTGAGCGACGGTCCCCCGGTGACCACAATGCCGGAACTGCCGCGCAGCCAGCAGGGGATGTTCCGGGTGGGACTGAATTCCACCGGCCTTAACGATCCCCGCCTGCGCTGGTCCGAACAACTGCTATTCCGGGAGCCGCGTTCGAACCGTATTCTGTATGCGTTTCATCTGCCGGGCGAAGGTTGGTTGCACATCTCGGCGGATTCCGACCCGATCCGGCCCTGGCATTCTCCGGCCTTTCTCGCGGCGTTTCTGTTCATGACGGCGACGGCGGCGGGTCTGACGCTGTGGGCGGTGCGGCGCCTGACCGCGCCGGTGCGGGTTCTGGCCGCGGCGGCGGAGGCTCTGGGCCGCGACGTCTATGCCGCGCCGTTGCCGGAGGACGGCCCGGCGGAAACCGCGACTGCGGCGATTGCGTTCAATACGATGGCCGCGCGTATCCGCCGCTTCGTGGGGGATCGGACAGAGATGCTGACGGCGATCGGGCACGATCTGCGGACCCCGATCACACGCTTGAAACTGCGCGCTGAATTCATCGACGACGAGGATCTGCGCGCCCGGATGCTGGCCGATCTCGACGAAATGGAAACAATGGTTTCCGCGACACTGGCGTTCGGACGGGACTCGCGGGTGACGGAGCCGGTTTCGTCCGTCGATCTGGCGGAACTGGTGCGCACGATCCTGGACGAAACCGGCGACGCGCATCCGGACGCCGTAGACCGGTTGAGCTATTCCGGGCAGTCCCATGCCACCGTGCGGGTTCGGCCGGTGGCTCTGAAACGGGCCTTGGCCAATCTGATCGCCAACGCGCTGTTGTACGGCGGCTCCGCCCGGGCCGGGGTCGGCGCGCCCGCGGGCGGTTCGGTGTCGGTGACGATCGAGGACGATGGGCCGGGCATTCCGGATGCCGACCTGGAGCGGGTGTTCGAACCGTTTCACCGGCTGGAGCAAAGCCGCAATCGCGAAACCGGGGGGGTGGGCCTGGGGTTGCCGATCGCGCGCAACATGCTGCGCGCACATGGCGGCGATGTCGTGCTGTCGAACCGGCCCGAAGGCGGGTTGAGGGCGGTCGTGACCTTGCCGGTCTGAGACGTGCGCTGGCGGATCGGAGGAAGAGGAAGAAGGCACCGCGGCGCTGCCCCAGACCCCGCGAGGGCTTCGCCCCTCGACCCC
>JAYWAX010000083.1:0-6922 GCA_043782125.1 Acetobacteraceae bacterium
GTCCGGCACGCCGTATAAGCAGACGGAAATGGATGCCTCGCCTGCGATGCGGGTCGTGACACGAATCGGCGTCGGTTACGATGCGGTCGAAGTGCCCGCATTGACGGCGCGGAAAGTGCCGCTGTTGACGGCGGGCACGGCGAATTCGACCAGCGTCGCGGAACAGGCGTTCCATCTGATGATCTCCCTGGCGAAAAAGCATGAGCAGCAGGACGGCCTGGTGAAAGGCGGGCGCTGGAACGACCGCCATCACGCGCCGCCGATGGAACTGTCGGGCAAGAATGTGCTGATTGTCGGCTTCGGCCGCATCGGCACGCGGCAGGCGAAGCGGTGCAACGGGTTCGACATGAACGTGTTCATTCACGATCCCTTGGTCGATCCGGCGAAGATCGCGGCCGCCGGTTACACGGCCGCACCCAGTCTGGACGCGATCCTGCCGTCGATCGATTTTGTTTCGATCCATTGCCCGAAAAACCCCGAAACGATTAACATGTTCAACGCCGCCCGCTTTGCGAAGATGAAAAAAGGCGCGTTCATCGTGAACACCGCGCGCGGCGGGATCATCAACGAGGCAGACCTGCACGCGAGCCTCGTCGCGGGCCACATCGCGGGCGCGGGACTGGACGTGTTCGACGAGGAACCGACCCCCGTGGACAACCCGCTGCTGAAACTGCCCAACGTCATTTCGTCCCCGCACATGGCGGGCGTGACGGTGGAAGCCATCCAGGCGATGGCGGTCGCGACCGCGCGGAATATCCTCAGCGTTCTGGATGGCGCGCCGAACAAAGAGAACACGATCAACCCCGAGGTTTACGACTGAATTTTTGGCGCGACCGCGCGTCGTGGCCCAGCCTGGCCGCGCCGCCGCTCACGTCAGGGTCGCGGGCAGACGCCTGACCTCCCGATGGTCCAGTTCATCTGGGCCGTCGCGAGGCACGCCCCAAACATCCAGCCCGGTACAGGACCAAGCCCATGCCACAACCCGGCCACATCTCCGCCCTCGGGGTCCCCGATCCGGATACCCTGGACGACGACCTGAAGGCCGTCTGGGCCAAATGCGTCGAAAAACTCGGCTTCGTCCCCAACGTCTTCAGCACCTACAGCCTGAAACCCCGGCGGCTGCGCAATTTCATGGCGATGTACAATGAGATCATGCTGTCGAAATCCGGCCTGTCGAAGCTGGAGCGAGAGATGGTCGCGGTCGTCGTGTCCTCGGCCAACCGGTGCTATTACTGCCTCGTCGCGCATGGCGCGGCGGTGCGGGCGTTGTCGGGCGATCCCGAACTCGGCGAAATGATGGCGCTGAATTATCGCGTGGCCAAACTGGACGCGCGGCAGCGAACGATGCTGGACTTCGCCTGGAAACTGACCACGGCACCGAATCTGGTTGACGACGCGGATCGGGACGGGTTGCGCGAAGCGGGCCTGAGCACGGACGACATCTTCGATCTGTCGGAGACCGTGGCCTTCTTCAACCTGTCCAACCGCATGGCCTCGGCCACCGACATGATGCCGAACCGGGACTATCACCGGGCCTCACGCGGCGCGTGACCGGCGGTTGGCGATATGAGATAAGCAGCGACATGCGACGAAGGAGACCGACGTGACCGAGGAAGTAGCCACACTGGGCGGCGGATGTTTTTGGTGCCTGGAAGCGGTGTTCAAGGAACTGCGCGGCGTGACCGGGGTCATGTCCGGCTATGCGGCGGGCGCGGTCGCGAATCCCACCTATCAAGCCGTCTGCGGCGGCGGGACCGGCCATGCCGAGGTCGTGCAGGTGAAATTCGATCCGGCGCAACTCGATTACGCCGACCTGCTGCGCGTGTTTTACGCCATCCACGACCCGACCACGCTGAACCGCCAAGGCAACGATGTTGGCACGCAGTATCGCTCGATCGTCCTGACCCACTCGTCTGGGCAGGACGGCACGGCGCGCGCGGTGACGAAGGAAATCGCCGATGCGGGGATTTGGAACGGGAAGATCGTCACCGAAATCGAACCGCTGACCGTGTTCTATCCGGCGGAGGAAGAGCACCACGATTACTTCGCGCTCAACCCCTGGTCTGGCTATTGCCAGGTGGTCGTTGCGCCGAAAGTCGCGAAATTCCGCAAACAATTCACCGATCGCCTGAAACGCGCCGCGGCAGAATAACAAGGGAGCCATCGCCATGGACCTGAATTTCACCAGCGAGGAAATTGCCTTCCGCGACGAAGTTCGCGGCTTTTTCCGCTCTGCCATTCCCGACTCGATCCGCGCCAAGGTGGCGGAAGGCGAAGGCCTGACGCGCGACGACATGATCCAGAGTCAGCGGATTCTCAATAAGCACGGGTATTGCACGCCGAACTGGCCGGTGGAATGGGGCGGCAAGGCCTGGACGCCGGTTCAGGTCTATCTTTATCAGGACGAAATGCAGCTCGCAAACGTGCCCGCGCCGATCGCGTTCAACGTGTCGATGGTCGGTCCGGTGATCGCGCAATTCGCCAGCACGGAGATGAAGCAACGCTTCCTGCCCGCGACGGCGAACGCCGATATTTTCTGGTGCCAGGGGTTTTCGGAACCCGGCTCCGGCTCCGATCTCGCGTCGTTGCGCACGCGCGCGGAACGCAAGGGCGATAAGTACATCGTCAACGGGCAGAAAATCTGGACCACGCTGGCGCAATATGGCGAGTGGATTTTCTGTCTCGTCCGCACCAATACCGAGGCGAAGCAGCAGGAAGGGATTTCGTTCCTGCTGATCGACATGAAGACGCCGGGGATCACCGTACGGCCGATTATCCTGATCGACGGGGGCCGCGAGGTGAACGAGGTGTTCTTCGAGAACGTGGAAGTTCCGGTCGAAAACCTCGTGGGCCAGGAAAACAAGGGCTGGGACTACGCGAAGTTCCTGCTTGGCAACGAACGTACCGGCATCGCCCGTGTCGGCATGTCGAAGGCCAAGGTCGCGCGGATCAAGGAACTTGCCGCCATCGAGCAATCTGGCGGGCGTCCGTTGATCCAGGACCCGAAATTCCGGGAAAAACTCGCCGCGGTGGAGATCGAACTGAAGGCGTTGGAAATGACCCAACTGCGGGTCGTCGCGGATGAGCGGAAGCTGGAAAAAGGCCGCCAGAATCCGGCGTCGTCGATCCTGAAGCTGAAGGGGTCCGTCATCCAGCAACAACTGACGGAACTGGTGATGGAGGTCGTGGGCCCCTATGCCATGCCGTATCAGCGCGACTTCGACGGGCGGAACGAACCGGTGGTTGGCCCCGATTATGCGACCGAGGCGGCGCCGATGTATTTTAATTACCGGAAAGTCTCGATCTACGGCGGGTCCAACGAGATCCAGCGCAACATCATCGCAAAGGCGATTCTTGGGCTGTGATCCCTTGGCGAAAGGACTGAACGCATGGACTTCGATCTGAACGACGAACAACGCCTTCTGAAGGAAAGCGTCGACCGGCTGATTCTGGACCAGTACCAGTTCCAGCAACGTAAACAATACATGGCCGAACCGGCGGGTTTCAGCGCCCCGATGTGGGACCGTTTCGCCGAGCAGGGGCTTCTTGGGTTGCCTTTCCCGGAAGCGGCGGGCGGGTTCGCGGGCGGACCGATCGAGACCATGATCGTTGCCGAAGCCTTTGGCTGCGGCCTTGTTGTCGAGCCCTATTTCGCCACCGTCATTCTTGGTGGCGGCCTGCTGCGCCGCGCCGCCGATCCGACGGTCCTCGTCGCGCTTGGTCCGAAGATCGTTGCGGGAAAATTGAAACTGGCCTTCGCGCATATCGAGCGGCACTCGCGCTACGATTTGGCGAATGTCGCGACAACCGCCAAGAAGGACGGTGGCGATTACGTGTTGAACGGCGCGAAAAGCGTCGTGCTGCATGGCGATGCTGCGGACCAGTTGCTGGTCACCGCGCGACTGTCTGGCGGCCAGATGGATCGCGACGGGATCGGCCTGTTCCTGATCGACGCCAACGCCGCGGGCGTCGCGCGCCGCGGCTACCCCACCCAGGATGGACTCCGTGCGGCGGAAGTGGTGCTGACCAACGCCCGCGCCCAATTGCTGCGCGACAACGCGCTGCCTTCGATTGAGCACGCGGTGGACGAGGCGATCGCCGCGCTGTGCGCCGAAGCCGTCGGCGCGATGCAGTCGATGCAGGACCTGACGCTGGAATATCTGAAAACGCGAAAACAGTTCGGCCGCGCAATCGGGTCGTTTCAGGTGTTACAGCATCGCTCGGTCGATATGCTGGTGGCGCTGGAGGGCGCGCGGAGCATGGCAATGTTCGCCGCCGTGATGGCCGCCGAGGAAAACCCGTTGGAACGCCGCCGCGCGATCTCGGCCGCGAAGAGCCAGATCGGCCGCTCTGGCAAGCATATTGGGCAGGAGGCGATCCAGTTGCACGGCGGGATCGGGATGACGATGGAATATTCCGTGGGCCATTACTTCAAGCGGATGACCATGATCGATGCGCTGTATGGCGATGCCGATCATCATCTGACGGCGCTGGCGGGATTGGGCGGGCTGTTCGGGGCGGCGGCTTAGGGCGCAGTTTGCCCCTGGGTGGTCTCGGTGCGATTGAGCACCCTCCTTCGAACGATCTCACATCGGGAAAACTGGACGACGGCCACTCCTGGCCGCTAATGTCCCGCCCGAGTGGAAGGGTGCCATGACACCAGGGTTTTCCAGACTATCGGTAACCGGATACCGCCGGTTGAGGGAGGTAAACCTTCCTCTGCGGCCACTTAACGTTTTGATTGGCGCCAACGGGGTTGGCAAGAGTTCGATATTGGATGTTCTCAGTCTGCTTGCCGCGTCCGCGTCGGGCAAGTTGGCGGCGAAGATATCGGAACTCGGAGGGATGGCGTCAATTCTCACAGCCGACGGTGTGACCGATGCCATGTTTTTCCAACTGATGACCTCCACGAATTCGTTATTCCCGTTAGACTATTTTTTGTCTTTGACAAAGCAGGCTTATGGTTACGCGATTGACGATGAAATCCTTCGAGACCTCGACCAGGACCCAATCAAAAATCCGAAGATATATCTGTCATCGAGTTCTGGCGTTACCGAATATTTCCAGCGCGGCAGGATGATCGAGCCGGACTGGCAATTCAAAGATTTGGAAACAGCTCTTTCGCAAGCCCCAAAAATGCGCGGAGCGGCTGACGGTTTCCGCGATCTTGTCGCGGGAATATCGGACATTTACCACGGCCTTGATGTCTCGGTTCGTGCTCCGGTCCGGCAACCCCAAACCTTGTTACCGGCGCAAACGCCCGGTTTGAACGGGGAGGACCTTGTGTCCTGCCTGTTTACGATCAGCCAGACGCAAAAAGACCGCTTCGAGGCCATCGAAGACTCGTTACGCGCCGCGTTCCCAGCATTCCAAAGATTGGACTTCCCACCTGTCGCAGCCGGGCGAATCACCCTCGCCTGGCAAGAAAGCGGTTTCTCGCGCCCCTTCTACCCACACGAGTTGTCGGAAGGAACGCTCCGGTTTCTCTGGCTGGCGACACTGCTTCAAAGTCCCGGCTTATCGCAGGTTACTCTTATAGACGAACCGGAAGTCAGCCTCCATCCTGAGATGCTCCGCCTGCTGGCTGACCTGATGCGCGAATCTTCGCAGCGAACCCAACTCATCGTGGCCACTCATTCCGATCGCTTCGTCCGCTTCCTAGAACCCTCGGAGTTGGTTGTCTGCGACAAGGACGAAACAGGCGGCATGACGGCCCAATGGGCCGACCAACTCGACCTCAAGGATTGGCTGGAGGACTACACCCTCGATCAGCTCTGGAGCAAAGGGATCATCGGGGGCCGTGCGTGACGAAACGGATCGCGATCATTGTGGAGGGCGCGACCGAGAAGGCCTTCGCGACGATATTGCGAGACTATCTGACGCCCAGGCTTGCCGGGCAAATGCCGCGTTTGAAATTCATTTCGGAAGATGGCCGGCTCCCAACCGGGGACAAACTGAAACGCGACGTGACACGTCTGCTCGCGGACGGACATGACGCCGTCATCGCCCTCACCGACGTCTACACGGGATCACGCCCGCCGGATTTCAGAAGCGCGGCGGACGCAAAGCAGAAAATGCGCGAATGGGTGGGGCCCGAGCCCCGGTTCCATCCCCACGCGGCCCAATATGAATTCGAGGCATGGTTATTGCCGTATTGGGTCAACATTCAGAAGCAAGCCGGGTTCGACGGAGCCTCCCCATTTTCCAATCCTGAGTCTGTCAATCACGACCGGCCGCCAGCCAGGCGCCTCGCGGACGTGTTTCGGTCCGGCACCAAAAGACGGACCTACGTCAAAACCCGCGACGCCACCGCGATCTTGCGCAATCAAGACCTCGAAATCGCCGCCGCCCTGTGCCCCGAGCTTCGCGCCTTCCTCGACACCATCCTCAAAACAGCGATAGCCCCCTAAACCGGCAACCCTCGCTCCCGAGCCCAGGTGGCAATCGGCTCGCGAAGACTCGCCGCGCCGCGCGATCCGCGGCGGATCGAGGCCAGTACTGGGCGGAACGCGGCAAGATCCACCTGCGCCAGCAGCGCCTTCACGGGAAGGATCCCGCTCGCGGGCATCGACAGCGATGTCAGGCCCAGTCCGACGAAGGCCAGCGCCTCCAGGGGACGCGAGGCGGCCTCGCCGCACAGCGAGACCGGCACGCCGGCCTCGTTCGCCGCTTTAAGGAGTTGCTCCAGCAGATCGAACATCGGCTGCGACAGGACATCGTACCGGTTGTATAACGATGGCGTGCCCCGATCCGCCGCGAACATGAACTGCACCAGGTCGTTCGATCCGACCGAAATAAAATCCGCCTCTCGTAACAAATCCGGCAATTGCCACATCAGCGCGGGCACTTCCAGCATCGTGCCGATCGACAGGCGGTCGGGCTGGGGCCGCACCCGTTTCGCTTCCGCCAGCAGCAGCGCCTT
>JAYWAX010000084.1:0-6919 GCA_043782125.1 Acetobacteraceae bacterium
GATAGCGCGCCCCGATAGGATTCGGTGTTGGAGGCGAGGACCGCGAGGCCCAACGCGGCATAGTCCAGAATCTTAATCGAGGATTTGCAGGCGTTGAACGCGGTGCCGGCCAAGGGCGCGAGGCCGATATTCCAGGCGTTGACAGCCGTCGCCCATTGGACGAAGCCAGGGTAAGATCGCGCGGCGTGGGCGCTGGGGGCCAGGCGCCGGATCCAGCCGGGCAGCTCCAGGTTCGCGACGAAGCCGATCAGATCGATCTGGACTGCGGCGCCGAAGACCCGGTGGATTTCCATCAAGGCGGGCAGGATCTGAGCGAAATCGCCGTCGTGGGTCGCGGTGCCCATGCACAGAACGCGGACCGGTCCGGGTGTGGGGCCAGGCCGGAGGGCCGCATTCGGGCGCCAAATCCTTTCGTCCAGCGCGTTGGCTACGACCAGAACGCGCCGCGCGAGCGGGCCGACCCGTTCCGCCAGCCGCGCCGTGGACACCCTGACCACATCGGCGAGCCGGACCATCCGTTCCACCACGGCGGCTTTCGGTGCCAGGTCCGCGGCCTCCGGATGATCCGGCGGCACAGTGAGAAGATCGTCGTCGAGATCGTACAGCAACATCGCGCCGGTGCGTTTGGCGTGCGCGGCGAGCGCCTCGGCGGCGGCCAAAGAGGGCACTGCGTGGCGCTGCGTCGCGATCGTATCGGCGCGATACCGCAGCGCGGTGGCGGCGTCCGCCAAGGTGACATCGAGACCAAGCCCAGAGTCCGGATGATCCAGCGGCCGGAGCAGGCGGATATGCGCGCACGGGGTGAAGGCGCCGCTGGGAAAAGTACTGGGCGTGACGGCGGCGGTGTCGAAGGTCTCGGGGATCACGGCGATGGCGGTGCGTCCGGCGCGGCGGAGGTCGATCGGACCCGCTGCGCGGCGGCGGCTTGGTTTCCCCTCGGGCATCGAATCCGGCCCCGGCACCGGTAGGCGTGGCGTCGCCTCGGCCTGGGCGCGCCGGGCGTTCAACGCCACCGCCACCGAGCGGAACACGGTGAGATAGTCCTCCGGGTTGAGGGAGGGCGGGACGATCCACGTCAGCGGGCGGCCTTCGAGGCGTTCCGGAAAGGCGCCGATCGCGGGCGCGACAATCGGCAAACCGGCGGCGATGGCGGCGGACAGGGTGTAGCTGTAGGTCTCCGGCCAGGGCGCGGGGAACCAGATGGCGTGGGGGCGGAGTTTCGTCAGGATATCCGCCAGGTCTTCGTCGCGATAAGCGCCGGCGATGCGCAGCCGGGTCCGGGCCGCCGCCGGAAACGGTTCTTCCACCGCGCCGATGACATGTAGTTCCAGGGTGGCGGGATCGGCGGCCATGGCGACGGACGCCACCAAATGCGCGCCTTTATGCGCGGCCAGCACGCCGATCGCGGCGACTCGCAGTTTGCGGCCTGGTCTGGGCTCGATCCGGATCGGCCAGAGGCCGGCCGCGACCGGCTCGTGCGCCACGATCCGGGCGCGCCCGGCCAGGCCGTAACGGCGCAACCGGTTCAACGCGTCTTCACTGGGGGCGAACACCTGCTGCGCCTCGCGGAATGGCCAGGCCCAGGAGAGGCGCCAGGACAGAATATCGGTGGCGCCGTGGGAGGGGCGGTTGGCGATGCAGGCATCGCATCCCGCCGGTCCGGGCTCGCCGCACGACGGTCCCGCCGGGGTGGGCAGCAGCGTGACCTGGGGGCAGATGGCGAAGTAATCGTGGACCGTGACATCGAACGGCACGCCCAGATCGTGGATCAGCGCGCGGACATCGAGATCGAGGCCCATGAGGTGAGGGATATGCACGCGCGTGGTTCCGGCGGAGCGCGCGACGGCGGCGATATCGCGCCAGCGTTCCGCCGCCAGGATCAGGTCCGGGTGACCGGGCAGTGCGGGCACCGACAGGACGGCGCCGCGGGTGGCGGGTTGCAAAAGGAGAAAATTGGCGCGCCCGAAGCCGCGCGCGATCGTTTCTTGGATGTGACGCCGGATGCCGCCGTCCATGGCGTGGGATATCAGCAGAATCGTGGGCAGGCCAGAGCGCCGGAACAGCGCCATCGTCGCCGCGAAGCGCCATGGCGCGGTACGGTTTTCATGGACATGGTGTTGCACGTGCGCGGCGTAATGCGGGTAGCGGTGCAGGAGGATTGCATAGGCACGCGCGATGCGTTCGTCCGCCGCTGCGCCGAAGCTGGCGCCTCCTTCATGGCGGACAAAAATGTCGCACGCGATCTGGTGGCTCCACCCCTTGGCGGTCGCACGCAGACAAAAATCGTTTTCTTCGCCGTAACCTTTGCCGAAGGTTTGTTCGTCGAACAGACCCACCGCGTCAAGCGCGGCGCGGCGGAGATACATGCAGAAACCGACCGTTGTCGGCGTGGGCGCCAGGCGCCCAGGGTTGGCGTCCTGACAGGCGGCGTCGAGTCCGGCCAAGGTCATGCCCGCCGGGATCGGCGCGCCTTCGTAACCCAAATAGCTGCAAATGGTGGCGTTATTGGACAAAGGCGAGACCGAGGCGATGCCCGGCCGCGCATAGGCGGCAGCCTGAAGGCGGCGCAGCCAGAACGCGGGGACCTCTGTATCGCTGTTCAGCAGCACGACGTCGCGCGTTCCGGCATGGGCAATGCCGCGATTGACGGAGGCAACGAAGCCGAGATTGGTCTTGTTTCGTAACAGCACGATGGCGCCGGTTTTCGCCAGTTTCCGCAGCCAGGCGCGCAACGCCGGGTCCGGCGAGGCATCGTCGATCGCCACGATCCGGCCCGGCGGGCGGCCGGGATCGGCGAGCACGGACCGCAAACAAGTCTGCGTGAACGCCAACCCGCTGAAGACCGGGACAACGATGTCCACTGGCACGGCGTCCGGCGCGGCGAAGGGTGCGGCGGCGGAGATCAGAAACTCGGCGATGGCGACGGGCCGTTCGGTCAGCCAGGCCCGGGCGGCGCCGGTCTGGATGTGGAACAGCATCGGATTGGCGGCCGCCTCGGGGTGTTCGTCCACATACCAGGCGGCGTCGAAGCGCGGATGCGGGTCGCGTTTCAGCGCCGCGCCGGTGGCCATGTAGTGGAGCAAGGGGTGCTCGCCGGTCGCGGCGACATCGGCGTATTGGCTGGTGTACCAGGCACCGTCGAACCAGCGGTTGGGGTCGCGGCGTTCGTTCAGTCCGAATTCCGCAAAATGCCGGGCCGGTTCCATGGCGCGCGCGTCGGGGTAGCGGGCGTGGTACCAGGTGGGATCGACGAGGAAACCCAGCAGACGTTCGATCTCTGACGGGCCTGACATCGCGCGGTCAGGCGGCGGTGAGCAGCATGACCGCGCCGCCCGCCGCCAGCAGCAGGATCGGGTTGATCGAGGTGAAGGCAAACAGCACCGTCGTCGCGCCGGTGACGGCATAGGACAGGACCTCATGCTCGGTCCCGCGGGCCAGCGCGAGGCCGCTGGCGAAGGTCATGCCGATGCCAATGGGGGCCAGCGCCTGTTCCACCACCGCGCGCCACGGTTTACGGGCCGCGCGGTCCCAGCCCTTGGCGACGAAATGGACGACCAGGCAGGAGGGCATGAACATCGCCACGAAAGCGACCCCCGCGCCCGCCAATCCCGCCGCTTTCTGCCCGATCAGCACCGCAATCATCGACCCTGGGCCGGGTGCTGCGCGGGAGATGGCAAACAGGTCCAGGAACTCCTTCGCCGTCATCCAGTGGTAGGTATCGACCGCACCGCGTTGCATGTCGGGAACGATGCCGGCGCCGCCGCCGAATGCGACCATCGACAGCAAAGCAAACAGCCAGAAGATTTGCCAGAGGGTTGCGATCACGCGCGGCGCGCCCACCAGGCAGCGATCAGGCTGACCGGGAGCATGACCGCCAGGACGGGGATCAAGGGCAGTCCCACGATCCCAACGGATACTGCGACCGCAGCCGCAATCAGCGCGGGCACGATCCGCCGGATGCCGCGTTGGGCCAGGCGGATACCGGTGCCAAGGTTCAGACCGATCGCAACGGCGCCCATGCCGCCCAACGCGATGCTGAGCGACTCGCCGCCGGGCATGCCGTGCATCCCGAAATAGATGGCGCCCAGTATCAGGGCGATGGTCATGGGCGGGATGGTGAGGCCGAAGAAACAGGCGAGCGCGCCAGGCACGCCGCGCATTTGCGTGCCGATGAACACGGCCAAATTCACGTTGGTCGCGCCCGGCACGAGTTGCGACAGCGCGTAGCCCGACAGGAATTGTTGATCGTCCAACCATCCCCGGCGTTGCACGACTTCTCGGCGCACCCAGGCGGTCAGCCCGCCGCCGAAGCTGGACAGGCCGATGGCGGCAAAGCCCAGGAAGAGGGCTGACAAAGTGGGGCGGGCGCGAGTCGGCATGGGCTCAGTTAACCCGTTCCGGTGTATGGAGGACAGAGCGGAGAAGGAGTTCAGGGGATGGAATACCGGGGGTTGGGCGGCAGCGGTCTGAAGGTCTCGCCGTTATGTCTGGGGACGATGATGTTCGGGGGGCCGGCGGATGCCGCGGTGTCGGCGCGGATCGTGGACCGGGCGCGGGATCAGGGCGTCAACTTCATCGACACCGCCGATGGGTATACCGGCGGGAAATCGGAGGACGTGGTGGGCCGCGCGATCGCCGCGCACCGGCACTGGTGGGTGCTGGCGACGAAGATCGCCAATCCCACGGGCGCGGGACCCAATGCGCGGGGGCTGTCTCGGCGCCATGTGGCGCACGCGGTGGAAGCCAGTTTACGGCGTCTGGGGGTTGCGGAAATCGATCTGCTGTATTTGCATAAGGAAGACCATTCGACGCCTCTGGCGGAAACGGTGCATGCGCTGGCGGATCTGATTCGGGCCGGAAAGATTCGGTATTTCGGCGTGTCGAATTACCGGAGTTGGCGGGTCGCGGAAATCTGCCGCCTGTGCGACGAGGCCGGGATCGATCGTCCGATCGCCAGTCAGCCGCTTTACAACGCGTTGAACCGGGAAATCGAGGTCGAGCATCTGCCGGCCTGCGGATATTTCGGGTTGGGCGTTGTCCCCTATAGCCCGCTGGCGCGCGGGGTGCTT
This sequence comes from Acetobacteraceae bacterium, assembly GCA_043782125.1. Taxonomy (GTDB): domain Bacteria; phylum Pseudomonadota; class Alphaproteobacteria; order Acetobacterales; family Acetobacteraceae; genus Rhodopila. The sequence continues at coordinate 5,070 of JAYWAX010000084.1, forward strand.
ACCTGGAAATACCGGCCGGATGTACCGCCGCCGGCGGGGACTCGGGCGGGGCGGCAGGACCGGCGGATGCTGGAATCGGAGTGGCGTCCAGAGAGTTTGCATATCGCACAGGAGATCGCGGCGCACGCGAAGGACAGGGGGATGACGCCGGGGCAGTTCGCGTTTGCGTGGGTTCTTAACAACCGGTTTGTGACAGCGGCGGTGGGCGGGCCTCGGACGGAGGCGCAGTGGGAGGATTATGTGTCGGCGCTTGGCTGCCGGTTGGGGGCGGAGGATGAGGCGCTGGTGGATCGGCTGGTGTCGCCGGGGCATCCGTCCTCGCCGGGGTATAACGACCCGGCTTATCCGTTGGAGGGGCGGGTGGTCAGGGGGTGACGGGGGGATGGGTCGATGATGGCGGGAGGCGTCAGGGTTCGCCGGTCGTTGGAGCTTCACGTGGAAGCTCGTGGAAGTTGAAAACGATGCCGTTTTCATCGACGTCGATCTCAAGCACACGATTGACGGGTTCGCCCGCCGCCGCCAGACGAGCGAGCGCGGCGCGAAAGAGTCGTATCTGTTCCATACGATTCACATTCGGTACGATAATGACCAGACCGGCGTGCAGCGGCTCTTTCGCGTAGAGCCTCAGGAAATCGCCGCCGTTGTTCGTGACCAGAATGAAATCGCCTTCGATGGCATGACGCGTCACGTCCCGGTCCGTCCAACTCGCTTTGCCGATGTGGGCGACGTGGTAAGCCTCGTAACCAGATTGTGACGCGATAGAAACCAACCAGGGACTCAGGCATTCGTCGATCGGAAGCCTCATGTCGCCTCGAGGTCTGCCCATTTGACGTGTTCGGTACGAACCGGCGGCCGGTCGTGCCAAGGTTGGCGGCGCGGACGCCCGCGCAGCGGGTATGCGGCAGCATAGATCGGGGTGAGACGAAGCATCTCGGCGGTCATACGTGGATAGTCTTCCAGTAACTCCCGGGGCGATGACCCTCTCGCGACCAGTTCGGCGATCATGTGGACCTGTATCCGCGTGCCCTTGAACACCGGCGCGCCGCCTTTGATGTCGGGATCGCTGTGCACCATGCCGCGGGCGCGCCGCAGATCGCGGATGGAACGCGCCAACGCTTTCCGAGGTTCGCGCAGATCGATTTCGATCAGTCCGCCCTCGACGGACACCGTCGAGAGTCGCGTATCGGTCAAGGCGGCGAAAATCTCGCGCCGCAGATCGGGGGCGACGCGGTCGGTCAAACGCCGCTCCAGCGCGAGCGACATCAGGGCGCGCGAATCCAACAGACGCGTCGCGTGTCCGGCGCGATCGCCGGTGGCGAGCGCGATCGTCTTTTTGTCGATGGCGTTGTGCACCGCCTTGAGCGGCATTTGCGTCAGGACGGCGGCCTCGTTGAGGGTGAACAGACGGGGCGCGGATTTGGGGTGGGTGGTGGCGCTCATAATGTTTCTCCAATCTAAGTATGCATTATAACGCGGTTCATCGCAAGCCGAATGCCGGTGGCGGGCCTGGGATGGTTCGTCTCGATCCCATCGCGAGTCTGGTATAGGGTGAAGGAGGTTATCATATGTAGGGCGGCGTGGGCCGGGGCATTGGCGCGCGGCGGACACGGAACGCCTAAAAGATCGCAATGCCGGCGGCGAAATCAGGAGCCTCAGAAATGTCCCGTGTGATCAAGATGTTCACGCCGAAGCCGAAGCAGGCAAACCTCCCCCAAACGGCGGCTTTGACCAAAGCGCAGATCGAGCACAAGGCATGGCTCAAAGCGCATGGGATCAAGGTGACGAAGAATACGCTGCGCACCTGACTCCGTGGGCGAGAGCCTGACATGAGCGGCGGCGATTTCAGGATC
>JAYWAX010000085.1:0-2486 GCA_043782125.1 Acetobacteraceae bacterium
GATCAAGGCCCGCGCGGCGCTGGAACGCTGCCGTGGCCTCGCCCAGCCCGGCGTCAGATCGAAGCCGCCTGTTCCGGGCGAAAAATCTTTGGCCTGAGGCGCGGGTCCGCCGAAGGACCGCCCGATTACCCGAGCCGCGCCGCCAAGGCGGTCCACGCGCTGGCGGCGCACCCGGCAGGCTGGCCTTGTGTTGTTAACACCTCATTCATGCTTTCCAGGCATGGTCCGGCCCAGACCAACGTCAGGGCCAGACCATGCATTCTCTTCCCGCCGCCGCCGCCCGCCCCCGCACCGTCGCCACGCGGCTGCATTGGGCCACCGTCACCGCCGTCGCGGCCGTGGCGGCGTTGCTCAGCGTGCTTTACGCCGTCGAATCGGGACGTATCCAGGATGCGCGCGAAGCCCAGTTGCACGCGGTGGTGGATTCCGCGACCGCCATCGCGGCGGCCCAGGAAAAGGAGGAACGCGAAGGGCGCATGACGCGGGCAGAGGCACAGGCAGCGGCGGCGCGGGCGATCGGGACAATTCGGTATCTGGGCGCGGAGTACGTCTGGATCAACGACATGCACCCGAAAATGGTGATGCATCCGATCAAACCCGAACTCAACGGCCAGGATCTCTCGACTTATAAAGACCCGAACGGAAAGCGCCTGTTCGTTGCTTTCGCGGACACGGTCCGCGCGAACGGCGCGGGCGTCGTCGATTACCTGTGGCCGCGTCCCGGCTCCGACGCGCCGGTTCCCAAACTGTCTTATGTCCGCGGCTTTCAGCCCTGGGGCTGGGTACTGGGCACCGGGGTCTATGTCGACGATCTCGCCACCGCCCGGCGCCATCTGGCCTGGTCGCTGGCCGCCCTTGGCACGGCCACCAGTCTGATCGTCGGCGCCACCATCTGGTTACTCGGCCGCGGCATCTCCCGCCCGCTGCGCGCTTTGACCAAGGTGACCGAGCAATTGTCCAACGGCGACCTGACCGTTGCCACCACCGGCGTGGACCGCAACGACGAATTCGGCGCGCTGGCTCGCGCGTTGGAGGTCCTGAAGGGCAACTCCCTTGAACGGCTTCGCCTGGAGGGCGCGGCCGCTGGCGAACGCGCCGCGCGCGACCGGCGTCAGACCGACATGGACCAAATGACCCAGGATTTCGGCGCGGTGATTTCCGGCGTGCTGGGACGCCTGACCCATGCTGCCGGCGACATGTCGGAAACGGCCCGCGCCATGGCGGACGGAACCGCGCGCACCCGCGACAGCGTGACCCGCACCGCCGAGGGCTCCGCCGCGTCGTCGCGCGACCTCTCCACCGTGGCCGCGGCGACGGTGGAATTATCGGCCAGCGTGGACGAAATCGCCCGCCAGATCGGACACGCGACGGGTGCAACGCGGGAGGCGGTGAGCCGCGCGGCGGAAACCGGCGCGACCTTCCTGCGGCTGGCGGAAATGGCGGAAAAGATCGGCGACGTGGGCGGTGCGATTTCTGCGATCGCCGCGCAAACCAACCTGCTGGCGCTGAACGCGACCATTGAGGCCGCGCGCGCGGGCGACGCGGGTAAAGGCTTCGCTGTGGTCGCGAACGAGGTGAAGGCGCTGGCCGCCCAAACCGCGCGCGCCACGGCCGAAATCGGCGAACACGCCGCCGCGATCCGGGCCGCCACCGAACATACGGCGGCCGCGATCAAGGAAGTCGGCCAGGCCGTGGAACGTGTGGACGCGGTGTCCGCCGCCATCGCCGCCGCCGTCGAGGAACAAGGCGCCACCACGCGGGAAATCGCGCAAAACGTGCAGTCCGTGTCCGGAACCAGCGACCTGACCGCCACGGCGATGGAGGACGTGGCCGCGATCGCCGCCCGCACCGGGGATTTAAGCCAGACCGTGCTGACCGCCTCTGGCGATATCGGCGACGTCGCGGCGTCGTTGCGCGAAGAAGTCGATCAGTTCCTGCGCGCCATGGCCCGCGACGACCGCCATCGCCGCCTTTACGAACGCGTCGCCGGATCGCGCACACCGGTCACCCTTTCCTTTCCGGGCGGGCGGCGCGCGAATGCAACGCTGCGCGATATTTCGGGCGGCGGCGTGGCGTTGCACACCGAGGCATCCGGGGAGGTGGGAGAGGAAGTCACCATCCTTTTCACCGGCTCCCGCATTCCGGCCCACGGCCGGGTCGTCCGCCACGGCCTGGGCGTCCTCGCGATCGCGTTCCGCCAGGACGACGCGACAATGGCCGAAGTCGAGCGGGCAATCGCGGCGTTGGGCGGAACGGACGTGCAGCGGCTGGCAGCGTGAACGCGGGGATTGGTATTCGCCCGCCAGCGCGGGGTTCGGGATATCCGCCGTGCCGGATTTCATTCCCGCACCCCGCATGGCCCGCGCCGCGCGCTTCGGCGCCCGGCGCACGAAGAGTCTGGTCAGCGGAACCGAGGGGCCGCCGCCGCATTGTGTTATAACCCTTGTATTTAGGCGACGCCCAAAGATTAACGAGTCAATCGGTCA
>JAYWAX010000086.1:0-6914 GCA_043782125.1 Acetobacteraceae bacterium
ATGAAATCGACCCGGGGCCTCAGCGAACCCACGGGCTGGCATTATCATGTCTGCGACCAGCAGTTCGTCTACCTACTGAAAGGCTGGGTCGATCTGGTGTTCGAAGACGGCCGTCAGATTCGCCTCAAAGCGGGCGATTCCCTGATGATCCCGGGCGGTCTGCGCCACAACGAAACCGCCACGTCGGAAGAAATGGACGCTCTGGAAGTGTCCGTGCCCGCCGAATTCGGCACCGTGCCCTGCGATCCCCCGGCCGGCATGAGCTAACGGCTGAAGAACATCTCCGTCAGCACATAGTCGAACGCGAGAATCAGGATGGAGGCGCTGACCACCGCAGACGTGGTGGCGGCGCCGACCCCCTGTGCGCCGCCTTTGCTGTTGTAACCGTGATAACAGCCCATCAGCGCGATCAAAAACCCGAATACGCCCGCCTTCGCCAGGCCGGACATCACGTCGTCCGCTTGCACGAAATTCACCGTATTCGTCAAATAGGTCGAAACGTTGAAACCCAGTTTGACCGTCGAAACGATAAACCCGCCCATGACGCCCAGAATATCGGCGATCAATACCAGCAGCGGCAGGGCGACAATGCCCGCCAGCAGCCGCGGCGCCACCAGATATTTCATCGGATGTGTGGATAAAGTCGTCAGCGCGTCGATCTGATCGGTGACGCGCATGGTGCCGAGTTCGGCGGCCATCGCCGCGCCGACCCGGCCCGCGACCATCAACCCCGCCAAGACCGGACCCAATTCCCGCGTGACCGACAGCACGACCAGATTGGCGACCGCCCCCTGCGCGGAAAACCGCGAAAATCCGGTGTAAGACTGCAACGCCAGCACCATGCCGGTGAACACCGCCGTCAGCGCCACGACCGGCAGGCTAAAAAACCCGATATCCAGCAGCGCCGTCAGGAACAGGCGGCCATAAAATGGCGGGCGGAAGATATGCGACAGACCCTCGGCCGCGAACACCGCCACTTTGCCGGTCCCGGCACAAACGGCGATGGCCCAGAAGCCGATGGCGGATAACAGCCGGGTCACGCGGACGTATAAACCCGGCGGTAACGGCGGCCCAGAGACGTCAGAATCTCATACCCGATCGTGCCCGCGTCGCGTGCGGCGGCATCGGCGTCGCGGTGCGGGCCAAGAAGTTCCAGCCAGCTTCCTGGCTGAATGTCCGGCCGGTCCGTGGCGTCGAAGGTGGTCAGGTCCATGGACACACGCCCTACCAGCGGAACCGGGTGGCCGTCAAAGAACGCCGCGCCCATGTTGGAATGGCCGCGCATCCAGCCATCGGCGTACCCCACCCCCACCGTCGCGATCCGGCTGTCCCGCGCTGCCGTCCAGGTTGCGCCATACCCCACGGTGGCACCGGCCGGAATATCTCGAAGTGCCAGCACCCTGCCACGCAGCGTCACGGCGGGCCGCATAGGATTGGGCCGCCCAGGAACCGGATTGAGCCCGTACAAAGCCGATCCTGGGCGGGCGAGGTCGAACCCGAAACCGGTCCCAAGAAACATGCCGGCGGAATTGGCCAGACTCGCGGGGGCCACGGGCAAGCGCGCCCGCAGGTCCAGAAACCGCGCCCGCTGCACCGCGGTCAGCGGATCGTCCGCGACCTCCGCCGATACCAGATGCGACAGGACATAGCGCAGATCGAGCCCGTCCAGCCGCGCATGGTCCTGCGCCAGCGCCGCACATTCCCGCGCGTCCAGGCCCAACCGGGACATGCCGGTATCGACATGAACCACTGCGGGCAGCACCCGTCCCAACCGCCGCGCGAGCCCGGTCCAGGCGTCGATTTCCCCCAGAGACCCCAGCACCGGAACCAGGCCGTGCGCCGCGTAGTCGTCCTCGGCCCCCGCGAACAAGCCGCCAAGTACCATCACGCTTGCGGCGGAGACGGTCTCGCGCAGGGCAAACGCTTCCTCCGCTGTCGCGACGAAGAAAATCCGGCAGCCCGCAGCGGCCAAAGCGGCGGCAACGTTCCGCGCGCCCAGTCCGTAGGCGTCCGCCTTTACGACGGCGGCGGTTTCGCGGGAGACACCCATGCCGTTCAGAAGGCGCCAGTTTTCGACAATCGCGCGGAGATCGACGGTCAACACCGCCGCTGCGGTGTCGGGCCGCCCATCCGAGGTCAACATTTTCGATAATATTCGTACGGCGTCATTTGCCAGCCGTCCGGACCGTGCCGTCAGTGGCCATGATCGGTGTGCACCGTGTCGAGATCGGCGAACCGCGTGTACAAACCTTCGAAGAACAGCGGGATGGATCCGGTGGGACCATGCCGCTGCTTGGCCACGATCAGATCGGCCTTATTGTGGACCTGTGCCATTTTCTGCTGCCACTCGTCCATCGCCGCGTTGAATTTCTCCGCCCCGCCATCGAAGGCCACTTCCTTCGGCATGCGTTGTTCCAAATAATATTCGTCGCGGTAAACGAACATCACCACGTCGGCGTCCTGCTCGATGGAACCGGATTCACGCAGGTCGGATAATTGCGGCCGCTTGTCCTCGCGGTTTTCGACCTGGCGCGACAATTGCGACAAAGCGATGACCGGGATTTCCAGCTCCTTCGCCAGCGCCTTCAGCCCCTGCGTGATCATGCTGATTTCCTGCACCCGGTTTTCCGGCCGCGTGCCGGCGGAGGGGCGCATCAACTGCAAATAATCCACAACGACCAGCGCGAGCCCCTTGGTCCGCTGCAATCGCCGGCAGCGCGTGCGCAGCATCGACATCGTGATCGCGGGCGTGTCGTCGATCTGCAAGGGCAACGACCCGATTTCGCGCGACACCTCGACGAACTTGTCGAAATCTTTCTGCCCGATATCGCCCCGCCTGATGCGGTCGCCGGAAATCCGCGCTTCCTCGCTCAGCAAACGCGTGGCGAGCTGTTCGGCGCTCATTTCCAGCGAGAAAATCGCAACGTGCTTTTTCGGCAGGACGTTCGTCCCCTCTGCGCGCGCCTGATCCAGCAACGATTTCGCCGCGCCGAACGCGATCTTGGTCGCCAGCGCGGTTTTGCCCATGCCGGGGCGTCCCGCGAGAATAAGCAGATCGGAGGGATGCAACCCACCCAGTTTGCCGTCGATGTCGCGCAACCCCGTGGACAGGCCGGTGACATGGCCCGCCTGGTGGAAGGCGGTTTCGGCGACCTTGATCGCGTCGCTCAAGGCCATTTCGAAGGTCACGAACCCGCCGTCGTTGCCGCCGCCCTCGGTCGCGAGTTGAAACAGCGATTGCTCCGCCGCCTCGATCTGGCCCGCGCCGTCCAGTTCGGGATCGGCGCCAAAGGCGTTGTTGACGACGATTTCGCCGATATCGATCAACTGCCGCCGCAGCCAGGCGTCGTGAATGGCGCGCCCATACTCGCCCGCATTGATGATGCCGACCATCGACGACAGCAACTGCGCCAGATAAGCGGTGCCGCCGACCTCTTCCAGCACGCCGGAATGTTCGAACTCGGCCTTCAACGTCACCGCGTCGGCGAGCTGTCCGACCTCGATCCGCCGGGCGATGGCCTGGTATATGCGGCCGTGGATCTGGTCGGCGAAATGGACCGGCGTCAGGAACTCCGACACGCGTTCGTACGCGCGGTTATTGGCGAGCAACGCGCCCAAAAGCGCCTGTTCCGCCTGCAAATTGGAGGGCGGCAGGCGTTGCGAAAGTCCGAGTAACGGGGAGTCGATGGCGTTCATGTGGGTTCAGCATAGGCCCCTGCGCACCGGAACGCAGGGGGGCATGGCCTGTGGATCAGGGGGATACCGGGGATGAACCGGCACCCCGCCCGTCCTTTTGGACTGTTATACCAACGGCACGAACGATTGACCCATCGCGAGGCCCTCTCCGCGTCATGGCACGCCCCCAAGCGGGCCATCGGGAGCGGTACCCCATTGCGAGAGCGGTCACGATAAACCTCGGAAAGCGCCTTTCGTTCGATCGACGTACCGCGCCCGATGGCCCGGTCGAGCCGTGCCATGACGAGGGGGAGAAGCCGTGCCGAGAGCCAATCGTTCGGACGTCTGGTATTACTCCGCCGCCATGCGTCCGGCCTGGGAGAATTCCTGGATCGACACGCGCCAGTGGATGCGATCCTGTTCCGGCGGATAATCGCCCGCGGCCTTGTGATAGGAACAGCGATTGTCCCAGATCACGATGTCGCCGACGCTCCATTTGTGCCGGTATTGCCCATCGGGCTGCACCATATACCCCTCCAGCTCGGCGATCAGATCGTCGCTTTCAGCCTTTTCCGCGCCTTCGACGTGGACAATCTTGCCAGGATCGAAATACAGCGACTTGCGCCCGGTTTCGCCGTGAATCCGTACGATGGGATGCAGCGCCGGCGGAACGTCGCGATCTTCCGGATTAAGCAGCGCCTGCGAGCCCTTGCGCCCGCCATAGCAGAACGCGCCGTTCACGCCCTCCAGCCGGTCCTTCAGGCGTTGCGGCAGCGCCTCATACGCCGCGTACCCGCTGGCGAACAGCGTGTCGCCTCCGGTGTCGGGAATGGCCACGCCGTAAAGCTGCGTCCCCTTGAACGGCACCGGATCGTAGGCGCCGTCGGTGTGCCAACCCTCCGCCCCGCGGCGATAGATCGACTCGTTCAGTTGCCCATCCGGTTTGAACTTGTCGACACCAAGCAGCGTGATCTTGGGGTAATCCGGGTGGCGCGTGCTTTTCGACGGATGCGGCGTGATGAAGCCGAATCGGTCGCTGTAGCGCAGGAATTCCGGGATCGTCAGATCCTGCCCCGTCACCACGAGAACATTGTAATCGAGCCACGCCTGATAAATCGGCGCGAAGCCCGCATCGTCGAGCGTCTTCACATCGACACCGCTGACCTCCACCCCGATCCGCGGCCCCATTCGGCGGATTTGAACCATGGTTATGTCCTCCTGGCCCCGATTTTGGTCACTGGACACCCAGTCCCGTCAAGTGCGCCGTCCCCCGCGACAGCCGGCGGCGAACCACGATCGACATCCTCCCCGCCCGCCATCCTGGGCGCGCGGCAATCGGACGACGCCGTCGCTGGGTCTGGGCCTTCGCCTGCTTGCCCCGATCCGGGGCCGCGTTTGAATTGACCGGCGGGCCGGCGCGGCGTAGCGTGAGATATCGAGAAAATAACTTGGAGATTGCCAATGTCAGGGTATGTGCCGATGGCTCAGCGGATGAGGGCGCCTGTCGTCACGGTAACCGTCAAAGTCGGACTGGACGAATGGGTCGTGGTCAGCCGAGGCGCGCTTGGGCGACAGGTCGATCTCTGTACCGCTGGTTTGTCAGGGTGCGTCGCGGTGGTGCTCATGAGCGCCGGCCAGGCCTGCCTCTCCCATGTGTTCAGCGCGTGCGACAACGACGGGGCCTGGACCCTGTACCAGCACCAGCTTGAACTGCCCGTGACGGTGATGCGGCAAATATCCCCGGTCACCTCCGCCGCGCTGGTGTATTCCGAAGGCACGCCCAAATTTCTTCCAGGGAAGATCCGCGAATGGCTGACGGGTCTTGTTGGCGGTGACTCTGTTCGCGAGTTCCAGGCTTCGGGGGTCAGGATCTCGTGGCACTCCCTGGGCTATTGGGCGGTCATATCGAAGGAGGCTGACGCAAACCAGGCAGCCTACACACATGGATATCTGACGACCGCGAGCGGAACGGCGTCGATCGACAACTGGGGGTCCCTCTCCGGCAGTTCGAGCCGGGCGTCGTAACAGCGGACCCGGCCGCCGATCCAGAGAATGGCGGATGCGGGGGAGACGATCGGCGGATATCGCCGCTGCGGCGCGGCCCGCCGCGCCTTGACGCCCGCATGATACCGGAAGAACCATACCGCCAAGCGAGACCGCCTGCTGCGGGGCGCGAACCCGAACAGGATAACCGATGCCCGACACCGAAGCCGTCGATCGCGCCATCGCCACCCGCCGCTCCATCCGCGCCTTTCTGCCCACGCCCATCCCGCGCGAAACCATCGCCGAGATCCTGGACGTCGCGGCACGCGCGCCAAGCGGCACCAACATGCAGCCCTGGCGCGGCCATGTCCTGATCGGCGCCCCGAAGGACGCGCTCTGCGCCGCCGTGCTGAAGGTCTTCGACGCCGAGGAACCGGGACACCGGCACGAGGTCCAGTACTATCCCGACGAATTCTTCGAACCCTATCTCTCTCGCCGCCGCAAAGTTGGCTGGGACCTCTACGGCACATTGGGCATTGCCCGCGGCGAGAACGCCAGAATGCGCGCCCAGCATCGCCGGAATTTCGAGTTTTTCGGCGCGCCCGTGGGCCTGGTGTTTACCGTGAACCGCCGGCTCGCCACGGGGTCTTGGCTCGATTACGGGATGTTCCTGGAAAACGCGATGATCGCGGCGCGCGGCCGGGGCCTGGATACGATCGCCCAGGCGGCGTGGACGCATTATCATAAGGTGGTACGACTCGAACTGGGGTTGGAAGACGAAGAGGTCATGGTCTGCGGCATGGCGCTCGGATACGCCGACCCGGATGCGATCGTGAACAGCCTCGCCACCGAACGCACGCCATCGCAGCAGTTCATGTCCTGGCGCGGTTTCGATTGAGACCGGGTCCGGGCCGGCGATCTCGAACGCCTGGACCTTGTTGACTGCCCGGATTTTGGAACATACAAAGAACATACAGGCGTTGTGGTACATGGGGAGAACGCTCCATGAACGTCGCTGTCTTCTTTTTAGGGAGGCGGTAAGGGTTTAGAGTCGAGTCTCGGCTGGGCGTTGCAGTTGCGCCACAACCGCGTATGTTGTGGTCCGCCCCGGCGAAATCGCTACATGCTGTGTTCCGAATCCCACCGTCGGCCCGCTAAAGGACACTTCGAAAAATGATGAACGCCACGGAGGCCGATGTGCTTGATGCAGTCCAGATGCCGGGTCGCCACCAGGTTCGGGTCGATCGAACCCGCGA
>JAYWAX010000087.1:0-2480 GCA_043782125.1 Acetobacteraceae bacterium
GTCCAATCGCGCCAGGCGTGGTTTCCCGGCGCAACTCTCCCCCGGGAAATCAACGGGCGCCATCGCGACCCAGCCGATCCGCGATGTCAGCCCATCCGCGCCTGGCGTCGAGCGTTTCAACCGGATGCGGCGCTGTCGTCTTCGACCTCGGCCAGGAACGCTTCGACGTAATCCCGCATCAATGCGGCCCGCGCTGCCGCCAGACGTTTTCCCTCCGGGGTGAGAAATCCATCCGCGACCTTGAACAATTTCACCGGAAAATGATCCAGGGCGTAGAAGCGGTCGTCGTATTGCCGCGCCTCCGCCCGCGGATCGGTGGGGTGGTACAGACCGCCGCCCATCCGCCCGCCGATATGGAAACACCGAGCGATCCCGATGGCGCCGATCGAGTCCAGCCGGTCGGCGTCCTGCACCACCATCGCCTCCTTCGTCTTTGGCGTCAGGCCGGCGGAATAGCTGTGCGTCTCGATCGCGTGCGCCAGGGCCTCGACCCGTGTGGCGGCCCAGGCGAGGGGCGCGACGATCTCGCGTGCCCGCGCCGCGGACAGGCGAGAGGCCTGGTCGCGCAACGGCGAGCTTTTCTCCACCGGCACGCAGTCGTGCAGAATCGTCGCCGCCAGCAGCAGTTCGGTGTCGCAACCGGGCTCGGTCCGCGCGATCCGGCGCACGTTCCGCCAGACCCGGATAATATGGGACAGATCGTGCGACCCATCGGTGCCGTTGGCGTCGAACGCGCGCAGCAGGCGATCGGCGAGGGCCTGATGCGGGGCGAAATTCTCGTTCATGCGGCGGACATCCTTGAAGCCGGGGGACCGAACCAAACGGCGATTGGGCCAACCAGCGGATTACGCCATACTGCGGCCGAACACGCGAGGCATGGCCCGCAGCAAGGCAACGGAGGAACCGCATGAGCATATTCGAACTGGTCTGGGACTCCCGCTGCGGCGTCGCCGAATCGCCGGTCTGGGACGCGGCCAACCGGCGCCTGCTGTTCTGCGACATCGGCGGCAAGAAGATCAACGCGTTGTCCGTGGACACCGGCGAACGCGAAACCTGGGATTTGCCGGAGGTTGTCGGCAGTTTCGGCCTGTGCCGCTCTGGCCGTCTGGTGGTCGCGCTGCGCCATCGGGTCGTGCTGTTCGACCCGGCGACAAAGACCGTTTCGGCGCTGACGCCCGCCGTTGTCGAGCCCGTCACCAACCGGTTGAACGACGGCAAGGTTGGCCCCGACGGCGCTTTCTGGGTGGGCAGCATGGACGAAAACACGCCCCGCCAGGCTTTGGGCGCGCTGTATCGCGTCACCGCCGACGGAAAAATCGAGAAAAAATCGGACGGTTATGCCGTGTCCAACGGGCTCGCCTGGTCGCCGGATGGGACGATCATGTATCATTCCGACTCGACCTCGGCGATCGTCGAGGCCTGGAATTTCGACGCCGGGACTGGCGGCATGTCCAACCACCGTCAATTCCTGAAGCTGACCAACGAGGACGGGCGCCCGGATGGCGCGGCGATGGACGTGGACGGCAATTACTGGTCGGCCGGGCCCTCCGCCGGTTGCATCAACTGCTTCTCCCCGTCCGGTGTGTTGGTGACGAAGCTGGCATTCCCGGTGCCCGGCCCGACCATGCCGTGCTTTGCCGATGGATTCCTGTACGTGACCTCGTTGCGCGAGGGAAAATCCGCCGAGGTATTGGCCCAATACCCAACTCTGGGCGGCCTGTTCCGCGCCCCCGCGCCCGCGAAAGGCGCCGAGGTCGCGCTGTTCGCGGATTGATCGGGCGCGAGGACGGGGCCATCCGATTTACGGTTGCAATTCGATACACCGCTCGCGCAAACTCGTCGCGGTCCATCGGGTCCAGAAAGGGAACACATGAAACGTTCGATATCGTTGTCCGCGCTTGGGTTTGGCGCTCTGCTGAGCCTGGCCGCCTGTAACCCTTACGACCCGGCGCAGCGCGCTCTGGGTGGCGCGGCACTTGGCGCTGGCACGGGCGCGGCGATCGGGGCGATCGCGGGCGGTGGACGTGGCGCCGCGACCGGTGCGCTGATCGGTGGCGCCGTGGGTGCTGTTGGCGGCGCCGTCACGACACCGCGGGAACCGCCGCCGCCGCGTTACGGGTACTGACCCGCGCCCCCAAGGGCGCATTGCTTTCCCGCGACCGATGGCCTGGGCTCGCCCGGGCCATCGGGAGTTGCGCGGCGATTGGACAAAGGGCGCTTGCCGCTGACGATCATGGCCACTCTCGGTATGGTGTACCGCCCCCGATGGCCCGCTTGGGGGCGTGCCATGACGGGGAGGGGACATGGCGAACGGTCAATCGTTCGGGCGTTCAATACTACCCCGCGCGGGTCAAACCACGCATCGCCGGGACCGCTTCCGCGCCCGGAAACACCGCCGCCAGCCCGCTTGCGCCCACCCCAAGATGGGCCGTCAGCACGCCTTTCGCGATCGCGCGGAGATCGGTGGTCGGCGCCAGGTC
>JAYWAX010000088.1:0-2474 GCA_043782125.1 Acetobacteraceae bacterium
ATGATGGGACTCGCCGCCGCCATCGGCCAGTTCGCCGGCGGCGCGCTGGTCCAATGGAGCCCCTTCGATCTGGGCTGGCGCACGGTTTTTATCGTGAAACTGCCCTTCTGCGTCGCCGTGATGGTGTCGAGCTGGCTGCTGGTTCCGGAAACCGGCGGCATGGGCAAAGCCCGGCTCGACCTGACCGGCGCGGCGCTGGTGTCTTTGGCACTGGCCGGGGTGATCGTGCCGCTGTCAGAGGGCCGGGACCGCGGCTGGCCGTTGTGGATTTTCTTGCTGCTCGCGGCGGTGCCGGTTCTGATCGTTGTATTCTTGCGCCATGAAAAGCGCCTGGCCGCGCAAGGCGGCTCGCCGCTGGTCGATCTCCGCCTGTTCGCCATCCCCAGTTTTCGCCGCGGCGTGCTGGTCGCGACGTTGTTCTTCTTCACCACATCTTTCTATCTGCTGTTCGGCCTGTATCAGCAGGAAGGCCGAGGTGCCGATCCGCTGCACACCGGCCTCGCCATCGTGCCCTATGGCATCGGGTTGTTCGTGGGTCCCTTGGTCACGGCGCCGCTGGTGCGGCTGCGCGACCGGCTGCTGGCGATCGGGATGGCGATCCAGGTCGCGGGTTACGCGGGGATCGGGATTCTCGTCGCGATCGACGCGCCGCCTGCGGCATTGCTGGCGTCGGTGCTTCTGGCCGGGTTCGGGCAGGGGATCGCGTTTCCGCGGCTCTACAACACGGTGTTGGGGCAGGTTCCGGCGGCAAGCGCCGGAGTCGCGGCAGGCATTGTGAATTCGTCGTTGCAGGTTGGGGCGTCGATCAGCACCGCGGCGATCGGCAGCCTGTTTTTCTCGATATTGGCGTCAGGCGATGGGGCTTCGGGCCACGGCGAGCGGGCCTACGCGCACGCCTTCGCCATCGCGCAGGGCACGCTGACGGCGGCGCTGTTCGTGGCGATGCTGATCGCGATTCCCCGCTGGACGGCGCGGACAGCGCCCTGAATACAAAGGCGCGGACAGCGCCCTGAATACAAAGGCGCGGACAGCGCCCTGAATACAAAAAGGGGAGGCGCGCCGTGTGGCGGGCCTCCCCTTTTCGGGATCCGAGGGATCAGAAGCCTTCGCGTTCCAACCGCTTGCGCTCCAACTTACGGGCGCGGCGAACGGCTTCGGCGGCTTCCCGGGCGCGGCGCTCGGACGGCTTTTCGTAGTGCCGGCGGAGCTTCATTTCGCGAAAAATGCCCTCTCGTTGCATCTTCTTCTTCAGCGCCTTGAGCGCCTGATCGACATTGTTATCGCGAACGAGGACTTGCACCTAGAGCCATCTCCTGTCTGTGGTCCGCGCACCCCGCCGAATAGGTCGGCGTCAGGGCGCACGCGAATGAGTTCGGACCGGTTGCCCGGCGAAGGCGCACCCTTAACACGCCGGCGGCACGGGGCAAGGGTTAATTCACGGTTTTACGGGGTTTTCGGCTGCGGGACCGGTTCGCGGTCGCGCGGGCGGCCCGGGGAGACGCCGCCACGGACTGTTCCCGCGCGTCATCCCCGGCTTGTCCCGAAAGACCGCCGCCCGGTTTCAATCAAACAAGCTGGAGGAAAATCGTCAGCAGCCCGATGACCGACACCCCCCAAACGCCCGTGCGCACCCACGGAATTCCCAGCAGATAGACCGGCACGTAAACGACGCGCGCCCAAAAGAACAAGGAGGCGCCCAGGGCGGTGGTGGCGTTGGCCTTGCCGGCGAGGTGCGCGACCAAGATCAGGATCGCGAACAACACCAGATTTTCCAGCATGTTACGGTGCGCCCGGTTGGCGCGGTCGGCCATACCCTCGAAGGGCGGGACGTCGTCGCGATTGCCGGCCAAGGCGGGCAAACCCGCCTGCAATGTGGCGAACAGCACGAAAATCAGAACCTGGACGAAGGCCAGGGCGACAGCCCAGACGAGGTATTTCAGATCGGGCGACATGTTCGTTTGCTCCCTTTTGGGTGGGCCGGATCGGGTATGCAGGACGGCGGGCCCTTCGGCGATCGCTACAGTATGACGAACATCGGCCGCGCCGCCATCAGCCACAAAATCGCCAGCACCGCAACGAAAGCGGGAAAGCCGCAGGCGAACCAGGCGCGGTACAGACGGTGATAAGCGGGGGGCAGGGCGGTCCCGGCATGGGCTGACTCGCGCGCCAGATCGCGCATGCGGTGCTGCATCCAGACCACCGGCAGCCAGAACAGACCGGTGAGACCATAAAGACTCAGCGACAGAACGATCCAACCCTCGGTCAGGCGCCAGCCGATGCCATGCGCCAGAAGTGCGCCGGTGATTGGCTGCGCGACAACGGCGGTGGCGGTGAACAGCCAGTCCGCCAGCACGACGATCCCGGCGGTATGGGCGACGATGCGGGCGTCCCGGGTGCGGTGCGCCATGACCATGAAGAACGCGATACCGGCCCCGGTGCCCAGAAGCACCGTGGCGCCGATCAGATGCAGCCAC
>JAYWAX010000089.1:0-2466 GCA_043782125.1 Acetobacteraceae bacterium
ACGCGGTCTGGCACGGTGCGCCATGGGCGTCCCCGGCTTCGTTTTGACGTGGTGGAAACCGCCGGCCTGGAAACCATCGGCCCTGGCCGTGCGCGAATCTCGCGCGGTCATGTCGGCCTTTCCCGGCGGCGCGAACAGGCCCCGCCATAATTCCTCCGATATGCCACGGAAACTTCTTGCGTGCGTCGCAAGATTTCGATACAAAACACTTAATAAAGATGAACAAGCGCAAAATACGCTCTCGTGCCCACTTCACGAAACACTATGTCCGATCGCATCCCACCCTCTTGCCGCGGCCGGCATGTCACCGCGTGACGGAGAGGAATGGTGTTCTGGCTTCCCATGGCCAGGCGATGGCCGGGAAAAGACCGTTCTTTCAGGTCTGGTCATCGGGCGAGGCCGGTCATCGGCCCCTGTGACGCGGGCCGCCGTGAAACCGATCAGGAAGGAAAAATGCCATGTCCGTTGAACAATCGCTCAAAAAGTTCGAACACAAAATACAGGATCAGGCCCAGACCCTGATCAGGAAGCCGATTTCGGAGGAGCTTGAAAAGCTGCATCACCTGAAACCGCCGCCGCAGGTGGAGCAGGCGATCAAGAAGATAGAGAACAAGGTCCATCACACGCAGGAGGAGCTGACCAAGCTCCGTCAGCACGAGAAAGAAATGAAGCACCATCCGCACATACCGTATGTGGGTGAGATGGAGAAAAAGGCCACGATCGGCGGAAGAAAGCTCTTGCACGATCTCAAGAACGCCGAGCACAAGATCGAACACGGCTTGAAGAACGCCGAACACCAGGGTGAGCACGCGGTGAAAAACACCGTCCACCAAGGCGAGCATCAGGTCAAGGCGGCGGAAAGCAACCTGAAGCGTAAGGCGACAGGGCTTGTGAACGATGCACAAAAGCAATTCGGCGCGGCGGAACATCAGGTGAAGCACAAGGCCGAGATGGAGATCAAGAACGTTTCCCATACCGTGCATGATCAGGTCGCGCACGCCCAGGAGCAGGTGGACAAGAGGCTGCATCAGGGCATGGAGGCGCTCAAGCATTTCCATTTCTGATCCGTTCACGACCGGACACGGCTGACCGTTCTCCAACCGGCGGAATCAGAAACCATGATGCGCGAACGAAAGTCCGTCCGGTTCCGCCGGGTGGCAGCCCAGGCCGCCGTGTTCCTCGCCGACGATTTCGTCGGCGCGGAGGAGGCGGCGCGCCTGCTCACCGTGGCCGAGGCGCAAATCTCCCGCGGCCGGGACATATACCAAAACGAGACCGGAACATCCTGCGAGGTTCCCGTCGAAGGCAACGACCCCCTGCTGGCGTCGTTGCGGGACCGCATCGCCGCCGCGGTCGGTTTCGAGAACGCCGAGGCGGGGACGATGCGGTACCGCCGCTATGGACCCGGCGAGTACCATCCCCCGCACGTCGATGAATATCGTGTCGGGGAGAACGACCTCGTGGCCACGGCGATGCTGTGGCTCGACGATACCGAGGCGGGGGGTGAGACGCTTTTCCCCATCACCCCGCCCATGCCCGTCCTGCTGGAGCCGCGTCGCGGGCGTCTGGCGGTCTGGCTGAATTACTTTCCCGATGGGTCGGTGGACCATGCCTCGTTGCACGAGGCGCTGCCGGTGCTGCGGGGACGGAAAATCACGCTGACCAACTTCATCTACGCCAGGGCGGGCTCGGTTCCCGCCTTCATCGCCGGTCTGGAACCGGAGACGGAGATAGCGGGCGTGCGGTTCCGGCCCGCCCTGTCCCTGGACGGCCCGGACACGAAAGGCACGGGAACGAAAGGCGGGCGTTTCGTCTGCGTCAACGACGGCGTACCGCCCATCACCACGGCCCTGCTCCGCGACGCCTGCGAGCGGCGGGCGGTGCCCTATGTGGAGGTGACCGCATCGGACTTCACCTTCCACGACACGCCGCCGCTGCGGCCGGGGGACATGCTGTACCGTCCCGCGACCTCGCTGGCGGCGATGCGGGTGGAACAACATCTGTGGGCCGAGGGTGTCGCGACCTTCGACGCCGCGCCGGGGGGATTGTTCTTCACCTGCGCCAACCACCATGTCCTGCTGGAACGCGCGGGCGTTCCGATGCCGCGCACCCTGCCCATCACCGCGCCGGACCGGTATTTGTTGCGCGCCCTGGTGGAGGCGGTGGGCGGGTTTCCGGTGGTGCTCAAGGTACTGGGCTGGTCTCGCGGTGTCGGCACCATGCGGGTCGGCTTGTATCCCGAACTGTTCTCGATCGTCGATTACATGCTGGCCCAGGGAAGCA
The DNA here is from genome assembly GCA_043782125.1 of Acetobacteraceae bacterium. Taxonomy (GTDB): domain Bacteria; phylum Pseudomonadota; class Alphaproteobacteria; order Acetobacterales; family Acetobacteraceae; genus Rhodopila. The sequence goes on from JAYWAX010000089.1 coordinate 2,284, forward strand.
ATCCGCTGATGTGCCGGTATGTGCATGACGCCGTGCATTGGCGGGTCACGGTGGTCGGCGATTGCGCCGTCGCGTGTTATCGCAACATCCTGGATGAGGATGATTTCCGCACCCATGGCAGCGAGGATCCGGCCGATTTCCCGGACCGCGTGCCCGAACCACTGGCCGCCGTCGCCGTCGCCA
>JAYWAX010000090.1:0-2464 GCA_043782125.1 Acetobacteraceae bacterium
GATTGGTCTGGTCGTGGTGCTCATCGGGGTGTCCTTCATGAGTTTCTGGAACACCCATCCCGCCCCGCGTCCCGGCCGAACGGGGCAAGGGCGCGCCACTCGCGCGAGGCCATCGGCCGGTCCCTTGCGGCGAGCGGACGGCGATGCGGCAGGAAATCTTATTTCATATCCGTTGGTATGACTCCCCCCTCCTGGCCTCCCGGTATTCGATTCTTCCCGTCAGGAACGAGAATGTCCGCCGGGGGAGGGGAGAGAAGGGCGGGGGAGGGGAGGACGCGATCCCGCGTTATGGCCTCGGGGTCATCGCCCTGAGCGCGTCATTCCAATCGTTCAGCCCATCCGGCGGAAGCAGCCTCTCGAAAGCTACCCCGGCCTCGATCGCCAGAATTTCCAGGCGTGAGGCATGGCGGCGGCCCGCGATGTCGGCGTCTGTCGCGGCGATCAGCCTCGCGCCGGGATAACCCGAGAGATCGTGCAAGAGATGTTGGAGCGCGGCGCTGGTCGCCGGGCCCATGCCGCCAGCCGTCCCGGCATACAGCGTGTCGGGACGGACCTGCTCTACGGCCGCGAGGCTCAGCGCGTCGATCGCTGATTCACACATGACGGCGCGGGGCAGGGGATCGGGACCTCCCGGCAGGCGAAACAGCGTCTTGGCGCCGCCCGCCGAGAATTTTCGGAAGTTGGAACCGCGCATCTCGATACCGGTCAGACAACCCGCCGCATCGCGATGGGCGAACCAGGCGCTGCCGCCGGGGCCGTCCCGCACCGCGTCCGCGGCCCGTGCCGCCAGGAGGACGGATTCCGGCAGGCCACGCTGACCGGACAGATAGCGCCAGGCCTGCGATCCCAGCGATAAAGGCGGGCATTTTCCCCACCTCTCGGCAGCGGACAGGGATGCGGTGCGGATCCGCCGCGTCCGGAGCATTTCGGGATACGCGGGCGCGATCCCGGCGAACGCGCGCAACCCGCGGCATGCCTCCGGAAAGGTCAGGCCGGGCTCGAGATGCCGGGCGAGGTCGAAAATATCGCCCTTGGCGTCGCTGAGAGGATCCCACCAGCCGTGGCCATCGTGGTTCACGATCAGGATTTCGCCTTCGCTCCGGCGGTATTTCAGGCTGGCACGCGAACTTTCCGCGCGGTCGAGCCGCCACACCGGCGGCCACCGTTCCAGCAATACGGCGCAGCTCACGCTGGCCTTCAGCCATTCAACGTCCTTGTCGTGTCCGCTCATCGCTCCGTGCTCCTTGCCGCGAGGCCGGCGGGCAGAGAGACAAATTTGTATGTTCCTTATTTGTTCTATACCGCCGGCTCACACCCTGGCAATCGCGAAGCCGGCACGGGACAAGGGCGGGCGCGGCCCGGGAGCGCACAGCGCGACGCACCCTTGTGGCGGGCCGGGCGCCAGCGGTAACGCTTTCCACCAGGGATCGGCCGTCCGCGCGCGGGTCTCCATCCCATGCCGCACATCTTTGTTTTCCGGTGTGCCTGACTTCAGCCTGGCTCATGTCGTGATGAGGTGAGCGCCGCCGCGAGGCCAATTGACCGTCCGAAGTTTATATACAAATTTCGGACAATTCATAACGGTATTTTATCATATCCGCGCGTAGGTTTTGCGTAGCAATGCCGTATATCCGGCGGCATGAGAGAGCCGCCCGTCAAACAGGACAGTCTGGAAAAGCGCATGAGTGAGCGGATCGCTGACGAGTGCGGCGACGTCTTCCTGCGGGCCGATTTCGCCGATCTGGGCAGCTATGGCCAGGTCGGCCGCGCCTTGCGTACGCTCGAGCGCGAGGGAAGCCTGATCAGGATTGGTCAAGGGCTCTACGCCCGCGCCACCCTCTCGTCTCTCGACGGGCAACCCTTCCCCGTGAACGGACTGCGCACGTTGACCGAAGCGCTGCATCGTCTTGGCGTCGAAACCACGCCGAGCCGCGCCGATCGGGCTTACAATTCCGGCCAGAGCGAACAGGTGCCAACCGGCCGGGTGGTTGGGGTCCGCGGCAAGCGTATCCGCCGCCGGATCGGCTACGGCGGTATCTCGCTGATCTTCGAGCGGACAAAACCGGACCGCGACGCACCACGCCGCGATCCCTCCCGCCGTGCCGCCATCCCGATGCCGCCGATAGGGGTGCGTGAAGCCCTGCGGCTGATATGGGAGGCGGACACCTACCCTGTCCTCGGTAATGAGGACCGGCGCCATGCCATCATACTGGAACGCGAGGCCCGCGAACGCGCCGCCATGGCCACGCCGTCGCCGGATGATCCGCCGGAATTCGGGCGATGGCTGGCCGAACTGTGCTCTGAACGGCTGGCGCCCGCCAGACGCGACGAGATCATGGAAGCGCTCTACGGGTTATTCGATCCCCGGCCCGATGAATCCGAGGACGAATAGCGCCGCCGCGTTGAGGAGGTCGGCAAAAGTCGCGGGCCATCAGGGCGGGACGCCCCAAACCAGCGGGCGCCG
>JAYWAX010000091.1:0-6852 GCA_043782125.1 Acetobacteraceae bacterium
CGACGGCAAGGCGCTGTCGGTGACCGGCAACGTCAACGGCAATGCCACGCTGGCGATCGTCGACAGCGCGTTGCTGACGGTGTCCGGCAGCGTGACCGCAACCGCGATTTCCCTGAAAGCCGCCAATATCGCGCTGACCGGCACGGTCACGGATGGCGGCGCGGGCACGGTCAATCTGATCGCGACGAGTGGCACGATCGACGAAACCGGCACCTTGATCGCGGGCACCCTCACCGGCAGTTCGACCGGCGCGACCTCCTTCACGGGCGCCACGGCGACGACAAACCAGATCGCGACCTTGGGCAATTTCAAAGCCGCCGGGTTCAGCCTGAACGACGGCAAGGCTTTGTCGGTGACCGGCAACGTCGATGGCGGCGCGACGCTGGCGATCCTGGACAGTGCGTTGCTGACCGTGTCCGGTAGCATGACCGCGACCGCAATCGATCTTAAGGCCGCGAACATCGCGCTGACCGGCACGGTCACGGATGGCGGCGCTGGTACAGTCAACCTGGTCGCGACGGGCGGCACCATCTCCGAATCCGGCACCCTGATCGCCGGGACGCTGACGGGCAGTTCGACCGGAGCCACCTCCTTCGCCGGCGCCACCACGACGACAAACCAGATCGCGACCCTGGGCAACTTCAAAGCCGCCGGGTTCAGCCTGAACGACGGCAAGGCCTTGTCGGTGACCGGCAATGTCGATGGCGGCACGACGCTGGCGATATTCGACAGCGCAGCGCTGACCGTTTCCGGAAGCGTGACCGCAACCGCGATTGATCTTAAGGCGGCGAGCATCGCACTGCCCGGCACGGTCACGGATGGCGGCGCTGGCACGGTCAACCTGGTCGCCACGGGTGGCACGATCGACGAAACCGGAACTTTGATCGTAGGCACCCTGACCGGCAGTTCCACCGGGGCCACCTCCTTCACGGGCGCCACGACAACGACAAACCAGATCGCGACCCTCGGCAACTTCAAGGCCGCCGGGTTCAGCCTGAACGACGGCAAGGCCTTGTCGGTGACCGGCAATGTCGATGGCGGCGCGACACTGGCGATCCTGGACAGCGCGTTGCTGACCGTGACCGGCAGCGTGACCGCGACGGCGATCGATCTTAAGGCCGCAAACATCGCGCTGCCCGGCACGTTGACCGACGGCGGCGCGGGGACGATCAATCTGGTGGCCACGGCGGGTACGGTTTCCGAAACCGGCACCTTGATCGCCGGAACGCTGACCGGCAGTTCGACCGGAGCGACCGCCTTCACGGGCGCCACGGCCACGACGAACCAGATCGCGACCCTGGGCAATTTCAAGGCCGCCGGCTTCAGCCTGAACGACGGCAAGGCCTTGTCGGTGACCGGCAATGTCAACGGTGCTGCCACGTTGGCGATCGTCGACAGCGCGTTGCTGACCGTGACCGGCAGCGCGACCGCGACGGCGATCTCCCTGAAAGCCGCGAATATCGCGATAACCGGCACCGTCACGGATGGCGGCGCCGGCACGGTCAACCTCATCGCCACAGGCGGCACAATCGCCGAAACCGGCACGTTGATCGCCGGGACGCTTACCGGCAGCTCCACCGGCGCCACGACCCTGACCGGCGCCACCGCCACCACCAACCAGATCGCGACCCTGGGCAATTTCACCGCCGCCGGCTTCACCCTGAACGACGGAAAAAGCCTGAATGTCACCGGTAAAGTGGACGGCACCGCCGCTGCCACCATCGTCGACAGCGCGTTGCTCACCATCGTGGGAACGGTGACCGCCGCGGCCGTCGCGCTGACCGGCGCCAACATCGCGATCCCCGGCACGATCGACGCCGGTCCCGCCGGCACCGTCACCCTTGTCGCCACGACCGGCACGATCGACGAGCCCGGGGTGATTATTGCCGGGACGCTGTCCGGCAGTTCCAAGTTAGCCACGACCCTGACCGATCTGCCCGCCTTCACGAACAAGATCGCGACGCTCGGGAACTTCAGCGCCTCCACCTTCCTCTTGAACGACGGGATCTCCCTGTCGGTCACCGGCATCGTCAACGGGGCGACCAGCGTCACCATCAACGACAACGCCCAGATCTCGGTTGGCGGCACGGTGTCGGCTCCGGCCGTCGCCCTGAACGCGACGGACATCCTGATCCCCGGGCGAGTCACCGATGGCGGCGCGGGCACCGTCAGTCTGATTGCGGGCGGCGGTACGATCGCGGAAACCGGAGTCCTGATCGCGGGCACGCTGACCGGCAGTTCCACCGGCGCCACCACGTTGTCCGGCGCCGCGACGACCTCCAATCAGGTTTCGAAACTGGGCAATTTCACTGCGGCGAGCTTCTTGCTGAACAATGGCGCCAGTCTCGCGGTCAATGGCACCATCGCGGTGACCGGCACATTCGCGCTGCTGGATACCGGCAATCTGGTGATTTCCGCCCCCGCGAAGATCGGTGGCGCGACCGTCGGGATCACCAACGTCGGCAACACCGCGATCCTGGGCAATGTAACCGCCACCGCCGGCGCGAACTTCAATGGCAGCGGCGATCTCGCGCTTCCCGGCACAATCTCCAGTGGCGGCACGATCGCGCTGAATACCGCTGGCAACATGACCATGACCGGGGCCTCGTCGATTTCGGCGGGCACGACACTGACGGTGTTCGCGCCGGGCACGATCGCTCTGGGCGGGCAGATTTCGGCGCCCTTCGGGTTCGTGGACAATGGCACCGGCACGCTGAACGTACTGGCCGGCACCCAAATCCAGACTGGCGGACAAACCCGCCCGACGGGAGCCTTGCAGGCGTCGCTGTTGCCCTCGCGCACCATCAGCAAACAGGGCTTCTTCATCTCCACCGGGCTGTTTAACCAGATTGGCGCGATGTCGGTGGTGGGATCGCCCAGTGTGCTGCGGGTGGACTCGAGTGGCCCGATCCAGTTCGGTAATGCGGGCGGGATCGCGGCGCCCAACACCTGGCTGATCTTGTCGCTTTCCACGGGCGCGAAGGCCACGGGCGCGATCGTCGTCGCCAACCTGGACGTCGTCTTCACCGGATCGACCGGCGGCGTGGCGCTGACCGGCTCGGTCGCCAATCTGACCGGCAACGCGGCGGCGGGCGCGGCGAATATTCAGCCAAGCTCCAACGCCACCTTCCAGGTCAACGGGTGCCCCATTGCCTCGGTCAACTGCGTTCTGCTGACGACCCAGGGCATCCCCACGAACAACCCTCTGGGCGATGTTCGGTTCGGGTCAATCGCCACCGCCAGCGACGACGACGACCTGCTGCTGCCGCTCGTTTCGGATGAGGTCTACTGACATGCGCGTGCTGTTCACCGCCCTGACCGTCCTTGTTCCGCTGCTCGCGGGATGCGACCGCCCCGCCCCCACCGACTACTGGACGGACACCAAGGCCCCTGGGCAGGGCACCGGCGAAAGCCGTCAATTCGAAAAGCTGATGGCGGAAGGCACCCGCGCCAACCTTGCCGGACGTCCGTCGGAGGCCGAGGCCCGGTTCCGCGAGGCCCTGAGCGAGCAGCGTAAGGCCTTCGGCAACGACAGCCCGCGTTTGGCCTTGCCGATGATGTCGCTGGCCCTGCAATTATCCGGGGCCGGCCAGTTTCCGCAGGCCGACGCGCAATTCGCGGAAGTCGACCGGGTGATGCGCACCTCCACCGATGCCGGGTTGAAGGCCCGCGTGCTGCATTATCGCGGCGTGCACATGCTGATCCAAAAGAAGCCGCAGGAGGCGGAAGCGTTCCTCGGATCCGCGCAGGTGGCCTATACCGCGCTGATCCCGGCAGAGGCGCTGAACCGCCCGCCGGTGGCGGCGCCGTCGCGCAACCGCTTCGACGTAAATGGCGGCGAACGCGGTAAAACTGCCAATAACTTCAAACTGCTGAACGCCGATGCCGCAGTGCAGCCGGCGCTTCTCGGCCTGATCGAGGTGTTACGCTATCGGGCGATCGCCTTGCGCGAGTTGCAACGTCCCGACGACGCCAATTCCCTGACCGCCTTCGCCTCTCGTGTGGCCGCGGGCAACGATCTGGGACGTCCGAGCGTGTTCGCGCGGGTCTACCGGACCGCAGGCGTGACTGCATCGGGACAGGACTCGCAGCAGGCGCGGGCGCTGAACGATCTGACCCGATCCGACGAAGCCTTCGACGTCGCGCTGCCTGGTACCAAGCCCGCGGCCGAAGCCGCGTTGATCCTTGGCGGTCAGTTGATGCGCGCCGGCAAAAACGGCCAGGCGCTGTCGGTCTGCAAGCGCGCGGTTAAGACTTTGATTACCATCGGCGCGGGCACCTCGCCCGAGCTGATGGCGCCATGCCTCGATGCCTATGCCTCCGGCGGCAGTTTCGGCATCGGCGGCAGCAAGGCCGACATGTTCCTGGCGGCACAGGTTGCGCAGGGCACCATCACCAGCCATCAGATCGCGCAGGCCAGCGCCTCCTTGGCGGAAAACGCCCGCGACCCGAAAATCGGCGAGGCACTGAAAGAAAGAGACCGGCTGCAACGCGAGATCGACCGTATCTATCGCGCGCTCGATACCATCGGTCAGAGCGCAGGCGGGCGCGCGGGCGAGCAGGTCGCGCAACTGCAACAGGAAGCCGATCGGACCCAGGCGGCGCTGACCGCCGCCGACGCCAAAGTGCGCGAATTGTCGCCAAACTATGGGCAGTTGGTGCAAGACGTCGTTTCCGCCAGCACCGTGTTCGCCACCCTGCATGCCAACGAAGCCTTCGTCGCCCTGTTCCTCAGCAAGGACAGCGGTTGGGCCTTTGCCCTGCGCAACGGCGACATCGCCATTTCGAAAATCGACGGCGGCGCCACCCGGATCGGCCCGCTGGTCAAGGCAGTGCGGGCGAGTATCGAAAAAAGCGAGGCCAACGCGCTACCGGTCTTCAACATCGAAAAGACCCGCGAACTTTATGCCCTGACCCTCGGCGGCCTCGCGGACAAGCTGCAAGGCGCGAAATCGTTGGTGATTGCGCCGACCGGCCCGCTGCTGTCGATCCCGTTCGAGGTGCTGCTGACTGGTCCCGCCGAGCTGGACAAGCTGGCGTCCGCGCCCTGGCTGGTCCGTCAGGCGACGATCACCCATGTTCCGGCGGCGACCAATTTCGTCAGCCTGCGCAAGGTCGCCAACACCTCCGCCGCCGCGAAGCAGTGGTTCGGCTTCGGTAATTTCAAGCAGGTCAGCGTCGCGCAGGCGCAGCGCAGCTTCCCCGTCGGCCCCTGCGGCGACAGCGGCCGTCTGCTCGCGTCGCTGCCATCGTTGCCCGGCGCGGTGAAGGAACTGGAAAGCGCCCGCGCGGTTCTGAACGCGGCGGCAAACGACGCGCTTCTGGGCGATGCCTTCACCTCCGATCAGGTGCTGAAAGCCTCGCTGAAAGACTACAAAATCTTGCATTTTGCGGCCCATGCGTTGCTGCCCACCGACCTCCGTTGCCAAACGGAAGCGGCGATCGTGACCTCGCCCCCGCCGGGTTCGCCGGATGCAAAGGGCGCCTTGCTCAGCGCGTCGAAGCTGCTCGGGCTGGACCTGGACGCCAATCTGGTGATCCTCTCGGCCTGCAATTCTGGCGGACCCGGCGGCGGGGCCGGCGAAAGTCTGTCCGGCCTCGCGAGATCCTTCTTCTTCGCCCGCGCCCGCTCGCTGCTGGTGACGCATTGGGAGGTCAGCGACCAGGTCGCCGCGCTGCTGGTCGTGCTCACCATCAACGGCATGAAGGAGAAACCGGACATCGGCGTCACCGGCGCGATTCGCGACGCGCAGCTCAATTTGTTGGGCAAGGCGGCGAAGGGCGATTTGCCGGCTGAAATCGCGCATCCGTTCTTCTGGGCGCCTTTCGCCGTCATCGGCGAAGGCGGCGAGGGGAGCGGGCGGAGTACTGTTTCGTCCCGGCTATGATATGGCGTAAGAACCCCTTTCACAACCTATCCGGGACCTAAGTATGTCGGCGGCGATCGAAACCCTGGGCAAGTACACGATCAGGCGCCAGCTTGGCAAAGGTGCCATGGGGACCGTTTACGAGGCATTCGACCCCGTGATCGAGCGTGTGGTCGCGATCAAAACCGTGCGTCTGCCCGAAGTCGACGACGACGAAACGGCGGAGGAAATCGCCCGCTTTCGCCGGGAAGCGCAGGCCGCCGGGCGGTTGACGCATCCGAATATCGTCGGCGTGTTCGATTACGGCGAAAGCGCCGACCTCGCTTACATCGTCATGGAATATGTCGACGGCCCGCCGCTGAAGAACCTGCTGGACAAGAAGGAGCGCTTCCCGGTGCCGATGATCGTCCAGATCATGGGCGACCTGCTCGCCGGCCTTCAGTTCAGCCATGAACGCGGAGTCGTGCATCGCGACATCAAGCCCGCGAACCTGATGCTGACCAAGGGCGGCCAGGCGAAGATCGCCGACTTCGGCATCGCGCGGATCGAAAGTTCCAGCATGACCCAGGCGGGCACCGTACTGGGCACACCTGCGTATATGTCGCCCGAACAATTCATGGGCCTGGTCGTCGACGCGCGCTCCGACATCTATTCCTCAGGCGTGCTGCTTTACCAGTTGCTGACCGGGGAGCGGCCGTTCGAAGGCAGCATGTCCGCGATCATGCACAAGGCGCTGAACACGGAAGCGCCGTCGCCGTCGCAGATTTCCGTCACCGCGCCCAGACCGTTCGACGGTATCGTGAAAAAGGCGATGGCGAAGCGGCCGGAAGACCGGTTCGCGTCCGCGTCCGATTTCATGGTGGCGATTCGCGCGGCCGTCGCGGGCCCCACCGCCTCGGCCATGCCCGAGGAGCCGGACTCCGAGGCGACCATGATGTCGGCGCCGCCCGCGGCGTCTTCGTCCGCCGGGTCCATGCCGAACATG
>JAYWAX010000092.1:0-2453 GCA_043782125.1 Acetobacteraceae bacterium
TTGCCTTACGCCTGCGCCATCGCTTTCGGTTTCCTTTTCGTCCTCTGTAACGGAGCTACGCCATGATTGTGCGCGTCGCGTTCTTCATTCTCATGTCCATGGGCCTGATCGGCTTTGGCACTGTCGCGTGGATCACCACGCGGCCGACCGCGACGGCGGAAGCGCCGCCGATCACCAAGCTGGTGCTGGTCGCGGGTCTGCCGATCCCGGGCGGCAGCCTGATCACGGCGGAAGCGCTGCAGGTGCGGGAAATTCCGGCCACCGAGCTGACCAAGGAATACAACCTGGATACACCCGACATTCGCCGCGGACTGATGGGCGCGATGGTCAAGCGCAATTTGACCGTCGGCGAGGCGATCCGCAGCGACGATCTGATGCGTCCCTCCGATCATGGCTTCATGGCGGCGGTGCTGTCGCCGGGCACCCGGGCGGTGACGATCACTCTGGACGCCGCCAGCGGCGCCTCGGGTCTGGTGTGGCCGGGCGATCGGGTCGATCTGATTTTGACACAGATGAATAACGATCCCTCGACCCCGATCGGGCGGCGCATCAGCGCGCACACCGTGCTGTCGAACGTGCGTGTCGTCGCCGTCGACTCTCAATTGGTCTCTGGCGCAAACAGAAACCCCAACGCAAACCTTGATAGCGCAAACCGGACCGTGACGTTGGAAGTCGACGAGGAGCAGGCGCAGAGAGTGTCCGTTGGGACGCGGCTTGGACGGCTTTCGGTTTCGGTGCGCGCGGCGAACTTGCTGGCGGGACACATGAAAGCGGAAACAAGACGGGACGCGACCTTCGCATCGGACATTCTGCCTGATTTCTCGGAAAAACCCATGCCAGCCCGTCCGGTCACCCCGGCGGTGGTCATGGCCCCGGCCCCAACGCCGATCGAACCACCCATGCGGGTCTTCTCCGGCCCAAATGAAGCCAAGGAATTCAAATTCTGATGCGGATGCTCGCTGGCAAAATACTGGAACTCAGCGTCGCGCTTTCTGTCATGACCTCGTCCGCGGTAATCGCGGGCGAGGTTTCGGCGTTACCGACCGGTCGAGAACCGGTGGTCAGGCTGGCGCAGGCCGCGCCGCCTCTGCCCGGTCAGGTTCAATTGCCTGGACCGGCGCAGGGTCAGGTGCAGATCCCGGATGTGGCGCCGCAAAGCGGGGCGCAGGCCGCGCCGGCGGGGCTGCCACCGATCGGCATGCAGCAGGCCGGCGGTCAGCCCGCGCCGTCGCCTGCCCAGGGGCAGTCCTCGGCGCAGGCGTCCTCGGCGCAGGCGCAAAACCCGGCCTCCGAAATCCCCAAACCATTCCATGGCTCGATGACGTTCGAGGCCGGTGGCGGAAAGATCCTCACACTGACATTGCCGGCGGCGAATATTTACGTCGCCGATCCGAAAGTGGCCGAGGTGCGGCCGGCGAGTTCCACCAGCCTGTTTATCTTCGGTGTCGGACCCGGCCATACGACGGTCGCCGCGGTCGATGGATTGGGACGCCTGCTGGCGGATTACCAGATCACGGTGAAACCCTCGGGCTTCGCGGCGCGGGAGGTGCAGCAGACGATTTCACGGCTGATCCCCAATGGCCGCGTGCAGGTGCGCACGCAAGGCAAAGGCCTGTTGCTGACCGGCACGGTCGCCAATGCCGCGGACGCCGCGCAGGCGGTGACGGTCGCCAAAGCCTATGCCTCGGGCGACGGGGTGTCGATCGACAACGAGTTGACCATCACGTCGCCGTCGCAGGTCACCTTGATGGTACGCATCGCCGAGATGAAGCGCAGCATCGCGCGCAATATCGGCGTGAACTGGAACGCCGGCAGTTTCTTCGGCAAGATCTCCTCGGGCGCGCCCTTGTTGGCCGCCGCGTATGGATCCGGAGCGTGTCTGGCGACCGGCAGCCGCGGCCCCTGTTTTGACGCGACATTGCAGGCGCTGGCGAAAGATGGCCTCGCGCATATCCTCGCGGAGCCCAATCTGACGGTCATGAGCGGTCAGCCCGCCTCGTTCCATTCGGGCGGCGAATATCCGATCCTGGTCGCCAACAGCAGCGGCGGCGGCACCACCGTCTCGGTCACCTACAAGCCGTATGGCGTGCTGCTGTCGTTCGTCCCCACGGTGATGAGCGACGGGCGGATCAACCTGCATGTGAAACCGGAGGTGAGCCAGCTCGATACCGCGAATACGGCGGTCTCGACGACCACGGGCAACACCAATCTCGTGACGCCGTATACCACTGTACGTCGCGCCGAAACCACGGTGGAACTCGGCAGCGGCGAGAGTTTCGCCATCGCCGGGATGTTGCAGACCTCAAACAGCGACGCGAATTCCGGTATTCCAGGTTTGGGAGAAGCCCCCGTGATCGGCGCCTTGTTCAATTCAAACACGCTGGCGCGCGAGCAGACCGAACTGGTGATCGTGGTGACCCCCGTGCTGGTGCAACCGGTGAAAAACATGGCGC
>JAYWAX010000093.1:0-2449 GCA_043782125.1 Acetobacteraceae bacterium
ATGTTCAACCCATAATTCGCGGGCAGCCGGGCGAACACCGCGCCAAAGGCCGCGAACTGGGTCAACGTCACCGCCAGCGGCGCGCCGTCGGCCACGGAAATGGCCTGTAGCTTCGTGGCGGTGGCCAGGACGGACAGCATGGCGGCGATGTTCGCCGCGGTGTCCGCGACGGTGAAGGACAGGATTTGGGTGTTCGCCTGCATCGCGGCGACACTGCGCGCGGCGATGCCGGACAGCGCGAAGGTCGCATTCGCGGGCAGTTTGCCCGGCGCCGCGACGGCCGCGCCGTATTGCGCCGCGGTCAATGCCAAAACCCCGGTGCCGATGACAGCGATGCCCGCGAGCTTTGTGTTTGCCAGCAAGGCATTGAAATTCTCTGCGATCGCGGCAGCGGTATCGGCGACCGAGAACGATTTCACGCGGGCATTGGACTGTGCCGCGGCGGCGCCGGCAGCGGTTGCGCCGGCGACCGTCAGGGCCGTGTTGGCCGGCAATTTCCCCAATACCGTCGCGTTTGCACCGAATTGCGCGAAGGTCAGCGTCATGGCCAGACCATCCGGCGCCACGATGGCGGACAGCTTCGCCGCGCCGTTCAAGGCCGCGAGTCCGGCCACGATGTTGGCCGCCGTGTCGGCGACCGTAAAGCTCACGACATGTCCGTTCGCTTGCGCCGCCGCCACACCCGCGACCGCGACTCCCGAAATCGCCACGGTATAGCTGGCGGGCAGTAAGGCCAGCACGGCGGTATTGGCGGCGAAACTCGCCGCGGAGAGGGCCAGCGGCCTTGTGTCGGCGACGGCGATGGCGACGATCTTTCCGGCGGCCGCCACTTGTTTCAACTGGTCGAATAACAAAGAGAGATTGGCCGAAGAGTCCTGAATGGTCAGCCCGGCCATGGACGGATTGGATTTGTAATTCGCGATTGCCTGTGCCGCGGTCACCGCCGCCGCCGCCGCCGCTGCCTTTGTCACGATCGCCATCTGTCGCTGCTCCGATAACCGATACAATCCATCGTCCGCGAGAAATCCGCGTGTCCCCGTGGAAACACGCATCGCGAACCCCACGATTATTCGAGGTGAAAGCAGCCGTTGTGGCGTGGCGCATCATTCACCAGACGCGGCGCGCCCGCAAGGGAAAAAGGCGAACAAAACGAAAATGTTGGTGTGGTTAACGCAAGTATTAATAAACCATTAAAATACCCCGGGGGACGTTCCCCACGGTGGGATTCGGCGCGGGAATCGCGGGTCTCGACAGTGGCGGGCGGCGGCGGCAGGCTGAGCACATCGAAACAAGGAGGGAACCATGGCGGATAACCCGCGCTGGACCAGACGGCCGGATGGCTCGACCTGGGGCGATTTCGGCCCCGACGACGAAAAGGGGCGGCTTAATCTGTTAACGCCCGCGAAGGTGCTGCAAGGCATCGCCGAGGTGAAACTGGGCAAGACCTTCTGCCTGTCGCTGCCATTGGATTATCCGGGGGGCGCCGTACTGTCGCCCAGACGGGTGCCGCCGGTGTTGCGCCCGACCATGCGCGGCGATCGTCCCAACATGAATTACCCGCTGCGCTGCGACGATCCTACCGCGACCGATATCGTCTGCGACGATCAGGTCGTGCTGACGCTGCAATACTCGACGCAATGGGACAGCCTGGCGCATGTCGGGCAAATGTTCGATGCCGATGGCGACGGCAAGGCGGAGGACGTCTTTTATAATGGCTATCGCGCCGGACGCGATATTATCGGACCCGCCTATTACGATGAAAAAGGCGCCATGACGCCCTGCGATGAAACGCCGGGCGCCCGCCGTCTCGGGGTGCAGAACATGGCCGAAACCTGCATGCAGGGCAGGGGAGTCATGATCGATCTGGAAGCGCATTACGGGCGCTCTGGCCGGATCGTTTCGTACGACGACCTCATGGACGTCATGGCCAAGGACAAGGTCGTTGTCGAACCCGGCGACTTCGTGCTGTTCCGCACCGGATTCGCGGAAATGCTGCTGGAAATGAACAAAAAACCGGACCGGGAGAAACTCTTCGCGTCCGCCTGCGCGTTGAACGGGCGCGATCCGAAATTGTTGCGGTGGGTGACGGATTGCGGTGCCGTCGCGTTGATTTCCGATAATTTCGCCGTCGAGGCCACGCCCGCGATGCCCTGCGCGGACGATTTCTGCGCGCAGTTGCCGCTGCACGCGCATTGCCTGTTCAAGCTGGGATGTTACCTGGGAGAAATGTTCTATTTGACCGAACTGGCGGACTGGCTGCGCGCCAACGGCCGCAACCGGTTCCTGTTCACGGGCCCGCCCTTGCGCCTGCCCGGCGCCGTCGGGTCCCCGGCCACACCGGTGGCGACGGTGTAATACCAACTGACCTAACCATTGACTCTCCGGCGGCCACAACCGTCATGGTCGGCGGAGGCCGGCCATCCACGACTTTCGCGATGATACAAAGTCG
>JAYWAX010000094.1:0-2448 GCA_043782125.1 Acetobacteraceae bacterium
GTAAGCGTCCGGTCAGGCCCGCGGTGATGTTGGCGTGAGATTTGCGTGATCCGGCCGTCGACGCTCAGGCGGCATCGCGCTGGTCGAGCCGCTGGCGGACCCCGGCGAGGTTCCACGGCAACAGGTCGTGTACGCGTTTGACCGGGTAATCAGCGATACACGCAAGAACCTTGGTAAGGTAGTCCTCTGGATCGATTCCATTCAGCTTCGCCGTCTCCGTCAGCGTGTAGATCGCGGCGGCGCGCTCGCCGCCCGAGTCCGATCCCGCGAACAGCCAGTTTTTCCGGCCCAGGGTCATCGGCCGCATCGAGCGTTCGGCGGCGTTGTTGTCGATACAGACGCGCCCGTCGCGCAGCAGCAGGGTCAAAGCGTCCCACCGCGTCAGGGCGTAGCGGATCGATTTCGCCATTTCGCTTTTGCCAGAGACGCGGGACAGCGTCGCATCCAGCCAGCTCTGGAACGCTGCGAACAGGGGCGTGCTTCGTTCCGTGCGAACCATCAGGCGGATTTCGGCGGTTTGGCCACGGATCGAAGTCTCGATGGCGTAAAGTTCCGCGATGCGCCGCAACGCCTCGTGCGATTGAGGCGATTTCGTTTCCGCATGGATGTCGAAGAATTTCCGCCGGACATGCGCCATGCACGCGGCTTCGGTCACGCCTTGCCGGTAAAGGCCCGCGTAACCGGCGTAGCCGTCCGCCTGAAGGATGCCTTTGAATCCGGCGAGATGTTTCTTCGGATGTTCGCCTTTTCGATCCGGGCTGTAACAGTACAGAACCGCGCTCGGGGTCTTGCTTCCAAAGGGATGGTCGTCGCGGGCATAACACCAGAGCCGTCCGGTTTTCGTTTTGCCATTGCCGGGCGACAGCACCGGGACCGTGGTATCGTCGGCGTGGACGCGTCCGGCGCTCATGACATGCGCGCCAACGGCATCGACCAGCGGGCGTAACAATGTCGCGGTTTGTCCGACCCAGTCCGCCAAAGTGGAACGATCCAGATCGATACCGCTTCGCGCGAAAATCTCCGCCTGGCGGTACAGCGGCAAATGATCGCAGAACTTTCCCACCAGCACATGGGCCAGCAGGCCGGGCCCCGCCAGGCCGCGCGCGATGGGCAGGCTCGGCGCGGGCGCCTGGGTAATGCTTTCGCAGCAGCGGCAGGACATTTTCGGGCGCACATGCCGCGTCACACGGAACGATCCGGGGACGTATTCCAGAATTTCGGTCGCGTCTTCGCCCAAACGCCGCAACGCGCCGCCGCATTTCGGACAGGCACAGGCGGTGGGATGTTCCACGATGTCGCGCGGCAGGGTGTCCGGCAGCGGTTTGCGTTTCGGTTTCCGCCGTGGCCGTGACGGGGCTTCCGGCTCGGGTGCCGATGTGCCGGGCTCCGGTCCGAATGGCGCGGCCTGCGCCTCGTCTTCCTCGAGATCGCCGAGGATCAGTTGCAGTTGATCGATCGAGGTCCGTAGTTTCTCCGACGACGATCCGAAGCGCTGGCGCAACAGTTTCGCCAGCCGGGCTTTTAGTTTCTCGACTTCGAGAGTCTTGTCTTTCAGTCCGTTCCGCGCGGCTTCGAGTTCGGCCGCGTGTTCCGCTTCGCGCGCCAGCGGCAACGTCCGCAAGGCAGCGGTGTTTTGCTGTAACTCTCGCGAATCGAGCGGTGACGGCATGGGCGAATCTTCGCTCATGGATGCGCGATCCGCCAGGTCGAATCGCACGGCCGCAACGATTTTTTCATCCCGCCAGTTCGGGGCGCCAGGTGCGCACCGGAGCCCGCCAGTCGATGCCTTCCAGCAACATCGACAATTGCGCCGGGGTCAGGCAAACCGCGCCGTCTTTCGCCTGAGGCCAGACGAAGCGGCCTTTTTCAAGTCTCTTGGCGAACAGGCAAAGACCCTGGCCGTCCCAGCACAATACCTTGATCAGATCGCCACGGCGGCCGCGGAACACGAACAACTGGCCGCCGAATGGATCTTTGCCCAGGTGGTTTTGCGCCAGCGATGCCAGCCCGCCGAAGCCTTTGCGCATGTCCGTGTGCCCGCACGCCAGCCAGACGTGTACATTGGGCGGCGGCGCGATCACGCGCATAACGCCGCGATAACGGCACGTAATGCGGGCAGCGGCGCGCCGGGGCGGATCAGGATGCGCCCGCCCGAGGGCAACACGACCTCGATCGCCGCTGTCTGTTGGCCGGACACCGCAATACGACGATCCGGTGTCAACGGCGCGTCACCTTGCCGTGACACCAGGACCGGCACGAACGCCGGCACGGCCGGCGAACCCAGCCGTCCCTCGCGCACCTGACGGCGCCAGCCGTGCAAGAGGCTCGGGCAAATACCATGCCGGGCCGCCACACCGGAGACTCGAACGCCGGGCTCGCGGCTTTCCGCGACAATCCGGATTTTCTCCGCCACGCTCCAGCGGCGGCGGCGTTCGCGGCCGGTGATGA
>JAYWAX010000095.1:0-2447 GCA_043782125.1 Acetobacteraceae bacterium
GCCCGCCGCGTCCAGACAATTCGACATTGGGAATGAACTCGACGGGATAGCAGGACCGCGTGTTCTCGGTCAGCCGGTCGTCGGCCAGGTCCAGCACGCCGCGCTCGTCGGCGATCACGTTTTCCAGCACCGTGCCGAAGCGATTGGTGGCGGCGAAAATCTCCGGCTCCGCTTCGGCCGACAGGTTGATGACTTTCGCGTAGCAACCGCCCTCGAAGTTAAAGGTGCCGGTATCGCCCCAGCCATGCTCGTCGTCGCCGATCAGGCGCCGGTGCGGATCGGATGACAGAGTCGTCTTCCCGGTGCCGGACAGACCGAAAAACAGCGCGACGTCTTCCTCTGGGCCGATATTGGCGCTGCAGTGCATGGGCATGACGCCCTTGCCCGGTAGAATCCAGTTCATCACGGTGAAGATCGATTTCTTGATCTCGCCCGCGTATTCCGTGCCCGCGACGACGATGATCCTCTGCTCGAACGACAACGCGATCGTCGTCTCGGACCGCGTGCCGTCAATCGCCGGATCCGTCTGGAACAGCGGCGCGTGCAGAATGACGTAGTCCGGCTCGAACCCCGCGAGGTCCTGGGCCGGCGGGCGGATGAACATGTTGCGCGCGAACAGCGCGGACCAGGCATGTGTCGTGACCAGGCGCACCCGCACCCGGTGCGCGGGGTCCGCGCCCGCGTACAAATCCTGCGTGAACAGGTCTTGCCCCTGCAAATACGCCTGCACACGCGCTTTCAGGATCGCGAATTTTTCCGGCGCGTAACGCTGGTTGACAGCGCCCCACCAGATGTCTTTGGTCACCGTGGGCTCGTCGGCCACGAACTTATCGCGCACGGAACGTCCTGTATGGACTCCGGTCTCCACCATCAGCGATCCGTCGGCGGACAACCGTCCCTCCCGCCGCCGCAGCGATTCCGCCACCAGCGCCGGCGCGGCGAAGTTGGGATGAACCGGGCGCCCGGCATGCACGCCGGTGCCCAAAAGCGCTGTCGCGGCCTGTTTCGAGGATGTGTCCGATGCGTGTGTCAAAGTCTGTTTCCTGTCCAAGAGGCCGTTTTGTGTCGCGTGGGGCCATGGTATCCGGTGGTAGGAATCCTATTTACGCGCCGCGCGCAAGGGAGCCGTTTCGCACCCGCGGTATAGCGGCCACCCATCTGGTTCCAACCGTTGCCATGCCAGTGTTTGTTTCATCCCGCCCACCCACCGGCGGGCGAGCCTTATTGGCGGGCCATCGCGCGGAGTTGAGGCGGAAATGCGGCGAGATCGTGGCCAAGGGACCGGCGCGAACGATCCGCCGTCGAGACTGTCTCGCCTCACGCCGCGGGCACGCGCGCGCGAACGCCCTCCGGCAGCCACCGCATGACCACCTGGCGCGCGGCGTGCCAGAACGCCGACAACAGCAGCAACGCCGACCCAACGACCAGCGCCGTCAGCGCCAGACCCAGATTAAGTGCCCCCGCCGCTTTGATCAACGCGCCGATCGCATACAGCACATAGAACAAAGCCGAGACCAGCATCGCCCGCCGGTCGATGGTCAACGCGGCCAGCGCCAGGATCGCATAAAGCGCGACCGCGACCCCCGCTTTGGCCAGACTCGTCTCCAAACCCTCCAACAGCCCGAGCAACGAAAACGCCGGATGCACGATGGCCGGCGCGGCGGAAAGATGGAGCCAGAACGCGACGTCCGATCGCCGTGTCAACCGCGCCCGATCGCCCATGTCCCATCGCATCGCCAACGCGAACAAGC
Source organism: Acetobacteraceae bacterium (assembly GCA_043782125.1). Taxonomy (GTDB): domain Bacteria; phylum Pseudomonadota; class Alphaproteobacteria; order Acetobacterales; family Acetobacteraceae; genus Rhodopila. The sequence goes on from JAYWAX010000095.1 coordinate 1,752, forward strand.
CCATTCCACCCGCGAGCAGCAGCCAAGCCCAATGGTCCGCCGCCGCCGGAACCAGGGCAATCGTCAGCGTCACCGCCGCCGCGACTCCCGACACCGCCCCCACCGCGACCGTGATCGGCACCCGGAACCGGCGCCAGTGCGCGACCGCGGCGGCGACCGCGGTCAAAGCCGCGACGGCCCAAACGGCGCTCTCGGCGGCCGATGAAACGGCCAGCTTGCACAGCAACGCGCCTTCCGCCCCCATCCCGCCCACAAAACTTCCCAACAGCACGATACTGGGCAATGCCATCCGCCGCCGGCGCGTGAAATACTCCGCCAACCCCCAACTCGCCGCCGCGACCGCGCCGCCAATCAGGACCGGAATCATCTCCCCCGCGAGCCAGCCAATCGCGCCTAAAAACAGGATCGCGGCAATCGAGACGAAAATGTCGTTGAAGCCGGTCAACAGCCGGAATTGCTCTTCGTCCGCGATCGGACCCGCCAAGGCACCGGCACGCTGGCGCGCGACGAAACCGCGTAAGGCGGCCGCGGCATTCGCCGGAACCACGCCCGCGGCCACGGCGGCATCGAGCTCATCGTCGCTGTACATGACGCCTCACCGCTTGTCCGGCGGCATTCGTAACGTGAAACGCGCGAGGGCGGAAGCATTCCACGGACACTCCCCCCGGCTCGGCCGCCCGTCACGGCCGCCCGTCA
>JAYWAX010000096.1:0-6798 GCA_043782125.1 Acetobacteraceae bacterium
GACAAGGCGATTGATGTGATCGACGAGGTCGGCGCCTCCCGCATGCTGCTGCCGGAGAACAAGCGCCGGAAGACGGTCACGTTGAAGGACGTGGAAGAAATCGTCGCCAAAATCGCGCGCATTCCGCCGAAAAGCGTGTCCGCCGACGACAAGGAAACGCTGCGGACGCTGGAACGCGATCTGAAGGGGATGGTGTTCGGACAGGACAAGGCCATCGAAGCACTGTCCGCCGCCATCAAGCTTGCTCGCGCGGGGTTGCGGGAGCCGGAAAAGCCGATCGGCAATTACCTGTTCTCCGGCCCGACCGGAGTCGGCAAGACCGAAGTCGCGCGCCAATTGGCCTCCATTATGGGCATCGAGCTGATTCGCTTCGACATGTCCGAATATATGGAGCGGCACAGCGTGTCCCGCCTGATCGGCGCGCCGCCCGGTTATGTCGGCTTCGACCAGGGCGGCCTGCTGACGGATTCGATCGACCAGCATCCGCATGCGGTGCTGCTGCTGGACGAAATCGAAAAGGCGCATCCCGATCTGTTCAACATCCTGTTGCAGATCATGGATCACGGGAAGCTGACCGATCACAATGGCAAAGCGGTCGATTTCCGCAACATCATTTTGATCATGACCACGAACGCGGGCGCGTCTGACATGGCGAAGGAGGCCATCGGGTTCGGCCGCGAATCGCGCGAAGGCGAGGATGGCGAGGCGATCAAACGCCTGTTCACCCCGGAATTCCGCAATCGCCTGGACGCGACCATCGGGTTCGCGGGCCTGACGCCGGAAATCGTGGGCCGCGTGGTAGAAAAATTCGTCATGCAGTTGGAAGCGCAGCTCGCCGACCGCAATGTGACGATCGAGGCGTCGTCCGCGGCCAAGGAATGGCTGGCGGAACGCGGCTATGACAGGCTTTACGGCGCGCGTCCTCTGGCGCGGGTGATCCAGGAATACATCAAGAAGCCCCTGGCCGAGGAGTTGTTGTTCGGCAAGCTGATCAAGGGCGGTTCGGTCAAGGTGACGTTGAAGGACGACAAGCTGGCCTTCGACATCGTCGAGGCGCCCGCGCCTGCGGCCGCCGTGCCCGAGGGCGAGTCCGAGGACGGCTCCGGCAAGGCGCCGGAAGCGGTCGAGTAAGAAGGCCTGCGGCCGGATACCAGAAGGAGCAAGACCATGGACGACCTGACCCCGGTTGGCACTGTGTGCGGCCCCGAAGGGTGCGACGACGCCTCGTCTTTGCCCGAGGCGTTGAACCCTCAGGTACTGGGCGCGGGCACGAGGATCGACATCGTCTCCGACGCGATCTGCCCCTGGTGCTATATCGGCAAGCGCCAGATGGAACGGGGGCTGGTCGCGCTGAACGGCGAGGGGTTGAACTTTTCGATCCACTGGAACCCGTTCCAGCTCAACCCCGACATGGCGAAGGAGGGCGTGGACCGTGCCGAGTACCGCGCCTGGAAGTTTGGAAGCCCGGAGAAAGCGGCAGCGATCGACGCCCGGATCGTCGATGCGGCGGCGCAGGTGGGCCTGACCTTCCGTCCCGACCGGATTAAGCGCACCCCCAACACCATCGACGCGCACCGCCTGATCTGGTTCGCCGGCCGGCACGGCGTGCAGGACGCGGCGATGGAGGCGGTTTTTCAGGCGTATTTTATCGACGCTCAGGACATTGGGACGCACGGGGTTCTGGCGGATTGCGCGGCTTCGGTGGGGATTGATCGGACGGAGGCGCTGGCGTTTCTGAGCGGCGAGCTCGCCGATCGGGAAATGCGCGCGGGCGACCAGGCGGCGCGGGAGGCGGGTGTCAGCGGCGTTCCGTCCTTCTTCCTGGACGGTTATTCCCTGTTCTCCGGCGCGATGCCAGCGGCGACGATGGCCGATGCGTTCCGCCAAGGGAACAAGGCGCTGCGGGAGCGGGCGGTTAATCCCGGGTCCTGACCATCATCAAGGCCAGAACATCGATTTGTTCATCGGGCGCCGCCCGGTCGAAAGCGGCCATGGCGGCGTCGGCGGAATCGATGAGAGACGCGACCTCATCCGGCGGGAAATCGACGGCGGGATCGTAATCGGCGAGATGGCGGGCTTCCTGGAGTTTTTGAAACGCTCTCGCGAAGTCGCGTGTCTCCTGGCTGACGGCGCCCCGGCGCAAATGACCGCGGAATTTCTCTTTTAACGTTGAAGCCTGAAGCGCCTGGCAGACCGTTTTCATGTGCCGGTGGTCGAAGCTTCGGTAGAGGATCGCGTAGGCGCCGGTGGCCTCCCGGCCGGCCCCCAGGAACCGTTGCGCGGCGGCGAAGGAAATCTTGTGAAATACGGCATAATAGGCCGTGGATACCGCACGCTTCGACCAGGCGCCCGAGGTTCCGCCACGCGAGAGTTCTCTGGCGACGGTCAGTAAATCAGACGATTGTTCGGGCACTGGCGCGCCTTGGCCAATCGTTCCGGCCCAAAAGATGCACTTCGACGTGATGTTCGTCGCCCATGGCGCTGAGGTCGTCGTCGAGTCGTTGACCCAGGCGTATCAGCACCATCCCGACCCTTTGCCGCAGCCGTGCCCGATCGATCAGAAACGAAAAATCGTAAGTGTCCCGGCCAAAATAATCCACGCCGGTTACGACCTCCACACGCTCCACCGCGTCCGGCCCAGCGACGTCATGGGCGGCGGCGAGGCCGAGTTTCTCCAGATTTTCGACGCTGTCCTGTTTCATGGCAGCAATTTGGCGGCCAGACACGCGCAGGTCAATTCAAACTGGCGGCCAGGTAAGGCGGCTCGTGCGCGTGGATCAGCAAATCGCCCAGTTTACCGACGAGGTAATCCGCGACGTCCGGCTCGACATTTTCGGTCATGGTCAGAACGCGGCTGATCACACGTGCCCGGAACCGTTCCAGATCGCGCGGCCCGCCGTCGAACCCGGTTTCATCCACGACCCGCACCGCCGTTTGGAACGCGCCGAACAGTGCCGCAGGCATCAGCGCCTTCCGGTAAAGCGCATCCAGGCCGCGCCCGGTTTTCTCGTGGATCAGAATTTGTGCGTTGGCGATCGGGATTTCGCCCATTTCTGCCAGCGCGGCCTCAAAAAACGCGATATCGCCCAGACACAAGGCGCGGAAGATCAGCGCCGGAGTCAGACGCCCCGTGTGTTTCAACTGCGCGATCAGTTGCCGCAAATCCGTCTCCGACGCGCCTGCGCTCAGCAGGATCATCGCGTGTTCCCGGCACCCCAGAACGATGTCGGCGGCCAGACCCGGCGGCAGCGCCTGGGTTTTCAGCACATGCTCCTGCAACTGCGCGGAGATCATGGTCACCAGGCGCTCGCACACCGTCATTGGCAGGCCTTCGCGATGCGCCATCGCTGACTTTACCCGGTCCGAGCCGGCGAACCGCGTCATCGCCCGCTGTAAACTGGCTTCGGCGATGGCGGCGGAGGCGTTGCCCATCAAGACCGCCACCGCCGGTTCCGCCCCGTGCTCGACAATCGCGTCGGCCACGATTTCGGTCAGATTGGGCCTGCCCGCGATCGCCGTCTGCTTGCGCGCCGACCCGCTGCGGACCAGCGCCACCAGATCGTCGTCGGTCAGCACGACCGTATCGGCCAGTACCGGCAACGCGATTGACTCGATGTCCTCGGCCAGTTTCAGGGCCACGTCGCGCGGCAAATTCGGCGAGTGCCGCAAGCCCTGGGCCAAGGCAGCCCGGACCTTCGCCTCGACGTCCTTGGCCAACAGCCGGACAATGTCGCGGGCCAGCGCGACCTCGCCGGGCGCGAGTTCGGCGCCGGATAAATGCACGGCCATGCTTTCCGCGAGTTCGGCCCGCAGGTCCGGCGAGGGTTGGGCCAGCAAACGTGCGACATCCTGGGGGGTAAGCGGGGTGGCCATGGGAACCTCGTGGCAATATCTGTCCCGGCAGTCTGCACGGGCGGGGTGAACGATCGGTTAATGCCCGCGCATTTTTTGCGCTTCGCGGAAAAATATCTGAAACCCCGCGGGCAGCGCGGCCTTTCATCTCATCGCGTTGGAAAAATTGGCGAATGTTTCTCTTTCCCAACGCCGCGTTTACCGCCTTGGCGGCCCGTGATACCTCTCGGGTAACGAAATAAACTCAGGAGCCCACCGCCATGACCTCCAAGCATCCGGAAACGCTCGCCCTGCATGCCGGCTGGCGCCGCGATAGCGCAACCAACGCGGTGGCGGTGCCGATCTACCAAACCACCTCGTTCCAGTTCGACAGTTCCGAGCACGCGTCCAACCTGTTCGCCCTCAAGGAACTGGGAAATATATACTCCCGCATCATGAACCCGACCCAGGACGCACTGGAACAGCGCCTCGCCGCGTTGGAGGGGGGCGTCGCGGCTTTGGGGCTCGCCTCGGGCCAGGCGGCGTCGGCGTTCTCGGTGCAGAACCTGTGCCGCGCGGGCGACAACATCGTCACCTCGACCGATCTTTATGGCGGCACCTGGAACCTGTTCGCGAACACGCTGAAGGATCAGGGCATCGAAGCCCGCTTCGTCGATCCGTCGGACCCGGAGGGATTCGCGCGCGCCACCGACGACAAAACCCGCGCCTATTACGCGGAAACCCTGCCGAACCCGAAGCTGATCCCGTTTCCAATCGCCGAAGTCGCCGCGATCGGCCGTAAGTTCGGCATTCCGCTGATCATGGACAACACTGCGGCGCCGCTGCTGGTGCGCCCCTTCGATCATGGCGCGGCGGTCGTGATGTATTCGACCACGAAATACATCGGCGGCCACGGCACCTCGATCGGCGGCGTTGTCATCGACGGCGGCAATTTCGACTGGGAAGCCCATCCGGCCCGCCAGCCGCTGCTGAATTCGCCGGACCCCAGCTACCACGGCGCGGTCTGGTCGCAGGCGGTCAAGCCGCTTGGCCCGATCGCCTACATCCTGAAAATGCGAGTCACCTTGCTGCGCGATCTCGGCGCCGCGATGGCCCCTTTCAATGCCTTCCTGTTCCTGCAAGGCGTTGAAACCCTCGCGCTGCGCATGCGCGCGCATTGCGAGAATTCGCTGGCCGTCGCCAAATTCCTCGCGGACCGCAAGGGCGTGTCGCGGGTCATCCACCCGTCGCAGCACACCGGTCTGGGCGCCGAGCGCACCGCGAAATACCTCACCAAGGGAATGGGCGGTCTGTGCGGGTTCGAACTCGCGGGCGGCGTCGAGGCGGGCCGTAAGTTCATCGACTCGCTGAAGATGATCTATCACGTCGCCAATATCGGCGATGCCCGCACGCTGGCGATCCATCCCGCCAGCACGACCCACTCCCAGCTCTCGGCCGCCGAGCAGGCCGCGACCGGCGCCACGCCGGGCTATGTCCGCCTGTCCGTGGGCATCGAACACATCGACGACATCCTGGCCGACCTGAGCCAGGCGCTCGACGCTGCCGGCGCATAACGGGTCTGGGCTGTGTGTCCGGAAGCGGGGGCGGCCGCCCAGTTTGGTGGCGCCTCCGGTGGGGTGAGCGGCCTGGCGTGACATCGCTCTCCCCCGCGCATCTGGGCGCCCTGCTCACGGCGCTGTCCATGCTCATGTTCGCGGTCATGGACTCCATGAGCAAGTTGCTGGTCCAGGATTATCCGGTCAGCGAGGCCCTCTGCGTCCGCTATACGATCTATGCCCTGTTCGCCCTCGCCATGGCCGCGCGGGGCGGTGGCATCCGCCGGTTCGCCCGCAGCACGCGCCCGTGGATGCAGGCCACCCGTTCGCTGCTGGCGCTGGTCGAGGGCGCGACCTATGTCGTTGCCTTCCGCTACCTCCCGCTCGCCGACACCCACGCCGTTGGCGCCGCCTCCCCGCTGATGGTCGTCGCCATGTCCGCCCCCCTTCTGGGCGAGCGGATCGGTTTTCATCGCTGGCTGTCGGTGCTGGCCGCTTTCGCCGGAGTCCTGCTGATCGTCCGGCCCGGCTTCGCGGACATTTCCTGGCCCTTGTTCCTGCCTTTGCTCGGCGCGTTCCTGTGGGCGCTTTACCAGATTATGACCCGTTTTCTCGCCCGCGACGACCGGCCGGAAACGACGCTGCTCTGGTCCGCCTTCGTTGGCCTCGCCGCAATCGCCTGCATCGCGCCATGGGAATTCCGCTGGCCCGATCCCACGGGATGGCTGCTTCTGGGCGCGGTCGGACTTCTGGGCAGCCTCGCCCATTACGCCCTGATCAAGGCGCTGGATTATGCCGAGGCCAGCGCGGTTCAACCCTATGGCTACACGCTGTTGGTCTTCGCCGCGCTGATGGGCTGGCTGGTCTTTGGCGACATTCCGGGCGTCTGGACCCTCCTCGGTGCTTGCATTGTCGTCATCTCCGGCCTCTACACCTGGGCTTTGGATCGGGGACAAACATGAGCCAGCCCAGACCGCCGCTGCTGATCTTCGAGCCGTTTCCCTCTGACGATTTGCGCCAGTTCGTCGAAGACCAGGTCGCCAACTTCACCATGGTTCTGACCCGCGCACCGGACTACCAGCCGGTGGGATACTTTCTGCGCCAGGAACGCGGCGAATGGGTGGGCGGATGCCTTGGCTATGTCTGGGGCAATTATCTGCATGTGCAATGGCTGTGGGTCGCGCCGCCGTTCCAGGGCATGGGCCAGGGCAAACGTCTGCTGGACGCCGCCGAGACGATGGCGATGGATCACGGCGCGCTGAATTCCACCTTGGAAACCCTGAACCCCAGCGCCAAATCCTTCTACCAGCGCCGCGGCTACGAGGTTTTCGCGACGCTGGATCGTTACGCGAACGATTACCCGAAGTATTTTCTCAGGAAGCCGCTTCGACATAATACCAAACGTGCGGAC
>JAYWAX010000097.1:0-2436 GCA_043782125.1 Acetobacteraceae bacterium
GGACAAGGGCGGCTCCTTCAAGGTGGTGAAACCGCCCTTCCGCATGTCCAACGCGCGCGTCGAGGTCGCGCGATTCGCCGCGTCCCTGGGCGAACACACGCGCGAAATGCTCGAAGCGGCCGGTTACGCGGGGGATGAAATCGAAAAAATGTCAGCCGCCGGAATCGTTTGGATGGAGTAACGCAGCACCTGGGTGTGTGCCGAACGACACACGCCCTTCCCGACGTCTGAAATTTGATATTGAGACGTGGCGTTCCATGAGCAATTCCCCAGGAACAGCCGATTCATGGTTGCAAAATACAGCTTATGGTTGCAAAGCACAATTCGGGAACAAAGAGGGACTGTAGCCAATCGGCCAATTGGCCTGTGGGATACGCATCACAGACCGATGCGGTCAGTTGATGATTTTTCAAGGGTCCGCCATGCGTTTTTTTCAGGTTTGAGGGTTGCCGCGCTGTAACCCGTCCGCTAACCGACCCGCATGAGAACACTCACACTCCTCCTCACCCTCTTCGCTTTACCCGCCCAGGCGGCCAACTATTGTGGCAACATGGTAATGCCGGCGGGTGCCCTGAGTTCGATTTCCAGGGGCTTTTCAGGTCATCACGCCGGCATCGACCTCGCCGCTCCCATGGGTTCGACGATCCAGGCGGCGGCGGGCGGAACGGTCAGCTATGCCGGTTGGTACAAGGGCTACGGCAACATGGTGGACATCCTGCACGCGGATGGCCTGATCACACGCTATGCGCATCTGTCCGCCTATGCGCCGGAACTCGGGTATGGCACCCCCGTCAAGGCGGGTCAGGTTATCGGCGTGGTCGGGCAGACAGGCCATGCCCACGGCAATCACATCCACTTCGAGGTACGCTATCAGGGACGCGCGGTTAATCCGGCACCTTTCATCAACGTCGGCACCTGCGTCGTGGCCCCTCCGAAGGTGCCGGTCGAAGAGGCCTATGCCCCCGCCGGGCGTCGCTGATCCCTCCATCCTCTGACCGGTTTTCCGTTCACGCGAAAGCGCGGGGCTTCTCCGCGCTTTTTCGCGTCTGAAGGCTTTCGGAGAACCCTGGAGAATCTCTTTTTCCAGAAAGCGGACCAGAGAAGGGACAGGGAAATTTCAGCACTTCGGATGGATACGGGCGGTCAATCCCTCCGCCCATCAAAGGTTCCCGGCTTCCACGAAATTATTTCGTCTTTCCCGCCGGAAGCGAAGATGTCACTCCTCCCATGGAATCATGCCGGAAAATCCTGGGCCCTTGTGCTTTGCGACTCCTGTTACTGGCTTTCCTATTTCATGCGCTGCTGATGTTCCCGCCCGGCACACGGGCAGAGGAAACAAGCCCCCCGAAGGCAGGCGAAGACATCGTGCTCGCCAGCCGTGACGCGACGCTGTGGCGTCCCGTGGGGGCGTCTGGGCCATCTCCCCTGGTCGTCTTCTCGCACGGTTATGGCGGCTGTCCCGGCCAATCCACCTTCCTGACGTACGCCCTGGCCGAGGCGGGATACCTGGTGATCGCTCCCCGCCATGCGGACGCGGGATGCGGCGTGGCGCGTACGCGGCGCTCCGAAGCACCTTTTCTCATTCCCTCCGTCTGGACCGATGCCAGCGGCCGTGACAGGCGGGAGGACATCGTCGCCATCCTGGAAGCCCTGAAACAGGATCCCGCCTTCAGGGACGGCATCGATTGGCCGAAGCTCGCCCTGATGGGCCATTCCCTGGGGGGCTACACCGTTCTTGGCCTCGCGGGCGCCTGGCCATCCTGGCGCATACCGGGGATCGCCGCCGTGGTGGCGTTATCGCCGACCTGCGCGCCCTTCCTGGGGAAAGGCGGCCGGCTGGACGCGATGACAGCCCCGGTGTCGTTTCAAAGCGGCACCATGGATTACGGCATTCTTCCCGCGCTGATCCAGCGGGACGGTTGCTTCGATCAGGCGCGCGGACCCGCGCAACTGGTGCTGTTCCGGCGCGCGGGGCATTTCGCCTGGACCGATCTCGCGTCCCGCGCCCATCCCGCGATCGTCGCCGCCACAAGGGGGTTTCTGGACGCGCATCTTCTGGGGCTGGACAAGGAAAAACTCGGGCAACGGCACCGCGGCATGGTGGAAGTGCGCGTGAAATCCGGGGATACGGATACGGTGAGGACAGAACGGGGTTCGGACCCCTGACAGTCAGGCGGAGGCGGATCGTTTCGTCTCTCCGCCCGTCACCGTGGTCCGGCGGCCTCCCCCGCGTCATGCCGCGTGCCTCACACCTCCTGGCGCACCATCTCCGTCTTCGCGTCGCCGTGCCAGGTCTCCACGGTCCAGGTCAGCGATCCCGGGGCCAGACAGACCGGACAGGCCGGACGCCAGGTGGCCTGCGGCGTGTTGCAGGACGTGCAGCGCCATTCCGGATCGGGGTCGGCGCTGGCCGCGCGGCGGAGGGCGTCGCGTTGC
>JAYWAX010000098.1:0-2434 GCA_043782125.1 Acetobacteraceae bacterium
GGAGAGGAACAATCCCACCGCCAGGACGGAACCGCACAGACCGGCGATGCCCAACAGAAACAGCCAGAACCCGGTTTTGACCAGACGGCGGGCGGGGGGAAGTTTCAACTGCCGTCCGCCACCCAGTATTCGGGGAAGAACATGTCCTGCCACCGCGCGGGCGCCGCCTTGATCATGCCGATCCGGTGCATGAACGTGGCGATCTCCTGGATGCCACGCGGCGTCGTCTCGAACCGCGCGTCAAGCGCGCGGATGATCGCCTCGACCTCCGCCACGTCGACTTTTTCCCGCGCCAGGGACAAATAATCCTCGGCGGCGCGGCGGGGCTCGGCGTGGATGAATTCCATCGCGTCGTCCAGCGCGGCGCGGAAGGCGCGCATCGCCTTGGGGTTCTGGGCGTGGAATTTCCCCGTGGTCCACAGCATCCCGTGCGTCAGGGGGCCGGGGAAAATATCTTCCTTGGTCAGAACGACATGCGCGCCCGGCGCCTTCAGTTCCTGCTGGTAATAGGGCGGGCTGGTGAAATGCGCGTTCACCTCGCTCTGTCCCGACAGCACGGCGATCATCGCGTCGGGATGCGACAGCCCGATCATCAGCGGATCGAGGCGCCCGGACTGTCCGGCCCCCCAGGTTTTCTCGGCCATCATGGCGAGCAGTATGGCCTGGATCGAGGCCTTCGGGGCCGGCACCGCGATCCGGTCGGCGCTGGTGAAATCCCGGATCGAACGCACCGCCGGATTGCGGCTGACCAGGATGACGGGCAGCGAGCCGTAGGCGGCGATACCCTTGATGTCCACCGTGCCGCGACCCTTGGTCCAGAGCGTGACGAAGGCCGGTATTCCCGTGCCGGCGATGTCGATGTTGCCCGACAGCACGCCATCGTTGAGCACGGTGCCGTTGGCGGAAACGATCCACGACACCGTGACATCGTTGCCGGCGTCATGGGCGCGGCGTTCCAGCATCCTTTCCTTTTGCATCACGGTGAGCGCGAGATACGTCATGCCCGGCTGGATGCCGATGCGGACGGTGGTGGTCTCGGCATGGGCCAGGGTGGGGAGCAGGAGCAGCAGGGCGGCGAACAGGGTGCGGATCATGGTGGTTGGTTTCCTCCGGCGGGCGCGCGGTTCGCACGCGACGGTTTGCGTTGGGCCGTGCGTTTTCCGCGTTTCCTGTCGGCCTCGTACCATGTATCCCTTTCCATGCCACAGAGGAACTCCACCGTGATTCCGTTGCGGGACAGGGCGGCGCGATGGTTCAGCCAGTCCGAATCCGTCGCGTTCATCACGGGCACGCCGGTCTTTCGCGCCGCGGCGGCGAATTTCCGGTCCGAGGGATCGAAGGTTGTCAGATCGGGATCGTCGGGGAAGTCCGCGAAGGATCCATCGTTTCTCTGGGCGAGGTGTATCCGTTCCACCCTGTCTGGCGCGTAGTTCATCAGGACTTCGCGGAAGAACTGGTCCCCGACTCCCGGTTGTCCTCGGGGGTTGCAATGGCGCCGATATTCCGCGCTCATCGTGCCGGCCCGGTCCACGACGATCCGGCCATGCCGTAACAGATCGTTCAGCGCCTCGATCGCCGCCAGACGGCACACGGGATGCGCGTTCGTGCCACGTCCGTTGGCCACCACGGCGACGTTGGAATCGACGACACGGCGTTTCATTCCGCCGTGCCGTTCTCACGCCTCAACCGGGCCTTTTCCGCCGCATAGGTTTCGCCAAAGGCGTCACCCATGAAATGCCTGGGCCAGTTCTCGATGCGGCCCATCGGATCGAGGCGCAACGGCGTCAGGCGGGACTTGTCCCTGACGAGATCGCAGAAATACAATTTCAGCTTGTCCGCCGGCATCCTCTGTTCCGCGACCCGTCGTTGCAGGCGCAGGAGCAAATGCTCCGAGTGGCTTTCGAGGATGACCTGCAAATTCCGTTGCAACGCCGTTTCAACGATCACGTCCGCCAGGCTGGCCTGCGCCAACGGATGAAGGTGGATTTCCGGTTGTTCCAGGATCACGGTGGAGCCTTCGGGCACATATTGCAGTAACGTGATGACCGGGAGTACCTGGGAGACGCCGAAGCCCACGTCGGTCAGGAATGTTTCGGTTCCACCCTTGCTGACCTGGACCTTGGCCTGCCAGCGGTTCGATCCGGGGGCGATCTCGACAACCCGGAAATCGTGGATCAGGCGCATGTCCTTGAGCCAGAACGCGATCATGGCCTGGAAGGACATTGTTTTGCCTCTGGGTCCGCGGCTTCGTTTCTCATCATCCGACGTCGCGGCCAGGATCGCCGGTATCGTGTTTTCACCACTTGCCCCAACACCGGTTGGACGGGATCCAGACCAAAGGTAGTCGCGTTGCGGGTGTTGACGCAATGGTCCAAGATAAAAGATGCTGTCCAACTGTTCTTCAAAAACCCGAGCGAATTCTGATAAATAAATA
>JAYWAX010000099.1:0-2432 GCA_043782125.1 Acetobacteraceae bacterium
CGAAAAACGCTGTCGCAGCCACGCCAACTCGACCACAGATCTGATTCCCGGATCCCACCTGGGCACGCGAGGGGGGTACCATGGGTCAACAAAGGGCCGCCGGCATGAGATCCACCGGGCATTGGTAGCATTCCGGCAACCTCGCTTACGGTAAATGCGTTCGGGACCATTGTCCGGTGGCGCAATACTGTAAGTACCCTGACACCCGCCGCGGAACACAGTCACGATATTGTCTGGTTCAGGCGAAACAGCATTGTCAAGGACAGATACGATTCAGGCCTCACGCGCGCGATGCACGTTGCTGACAGGTGGCTGGCGAACGGCCGCCACGATCGTCTCCGCTGACTCCGGCACGGCGCCGGATGTGGGTCGGCTGACCGAAGCGCGTCATCATCTCATGGCGATCGCGGCCAACCAGATTCCGACCGCCGTGATCGGTAACATCGTGGTGGCCTGTGCCACCGTGGGCGTTCTTTGGTCCGCCCTGCCCCAGCCAGGACTGCTGGCCTGGGCCACCCTGATGATCGTGACCGGCCTGGCGCGCATGATGCTGTCGCGCGGCGCGATACGCGAGGGTGGCAGGACCGCGATGCCGCGTCAGATGCGCCTGGTGGTGTGGTTGACGGGGATACAGGGCCTGTTATGGGGCGTACTGGGCAGCGTTCTCGTCCCCATCGGCGACATTGAGTTACGCGCGTTCATCGATTGCGTGGCGGTCGCCATGGCCGCCGCCGCCGTCGCCTCGAACGTCGCCTTGCCCAATGCCGGGCGTCTGTTCGTGATCGGCGCCCTGGCACCCATGGGCATATTCTGCCTTTTCGGGCCGCATACACGCACCAGCATCATGCTGGCGGTGCTGTGCCTGTTCTATCTCGGTATCTTGCTGGCCTTGTTGCGCGGGACATCCTCCGCCCTGGTCAGCGCGGTCATGGCACGCCTGCATAACGAGCAATTGAAGTCCGAGGTCGAGACCGTCTGCGCCCAGTTGTCCGAGGCCGTGCGGACGGCGGAAGACGCGAACCTGTCCAAGTCGCGCTTCCTGGCCAACATGAGCCACGAAATCCGTACCCCGATGAACGCCGTGCTGGGTCTCGCCACGACCCTGCTCGACGAAGACCTGGAAACCGGGCACCGCCAGGCGGTTGGCGCCATTCGGGAATCGGCCGATGTGTTGCTGCGGCTCATCAATGAGGTGCTGGATTTTTCCCAGATCGAGGCCGGGCGCATCACGCTGGAAGCGGAACCCTTCTCTCCCCGGAAACTGACACGGGATACCTTGCATGTCGTGAACGCGCGCGCCGCCGCGAAAGGCGTCCTGATCGACATGCGATGGGACGAGACCCTGCCCGAAGGCCTGAACGGGGACGCGGGACGCATCCGGCAGGTGTTGCTCAACCTGACGGCCAATGCCGTCAAGTTCACCGAACAGGGACAAATCGTCGTTGACGTGCGTGGGATCGAGGCGGACGCGAACACCGTTACACTGGAATGGGAGGTGCGCGACAGCGGCATCGGCATCGCGCCAGAGGCACTGCGAAACCTGTTTCAGGACTTCACCCAGGCGGACGAAAGTATTTCACGGCGGTTCGGCGGATCGGGTCTAGGCCTGGCCATCTCCCGCCGCCTGGTCGAAATGATGGGCGGCACGATCAGCGCGAGTTCGGTGCAAAACGTCGGCAGCGTGTTCAGCTTCCGGCTGACCCTGCCCACGGCGCGAGCGCCCGTCCTGGAAGAAGACGACGACAGGGCACTGGTGGAGGCATTGCACGCGGCCTTACGGACACTGGGGCGGCGGATGCGCGTATTGCTGGCCGAGGATAATCCGATCAACCAGTTCGTGGCCCGGCAATTGCTGAAGGGTTTCGACATCCACGTGGACATCGCCAATAATGGGGTCGAGGCTGTCGCGGCCGCGGCCCGGCTCGACTACGACCTGATCTATATGGACATGCGTATGCCGGAGATGGACGGGCTGGAGGCGACACGGGAAATCCGCCGCCGATACTCCGAAGGATCGCGTGTACCGATCGTGGCTTTCACGGCCAACGCTTTCGAGGAAGACATACTCGCCTGCCGGCTGGCGGGAATGGACGGATTCATCACCAAACCGGCACGAAAAGGCGCGTTCATCGGCGCGGCATTGAAGGCCCTGACACAAAGGTCGCTCGCCGGCGCGGCGGCGTGAGCCTGGGGGTTTTCCCCTGAAACCGGGAATCCGCGCCTCGGCCCCTTGACTCGCGAAGCCCACGAGACCGAGCGCACGCGCCGGATTCCACTCCCGGATTTCCACCTGTCGATCCGCTTTGGAAAAGTCCTCTTCGCCCTTTGGAACGTATCGATACCATGGGTTTCGCCGCCAGCCGGGCGCCTCACACTGGCCAACCCCCCTCTGGCCAACCCCCCTCTGGCCAATCCCCCTCTGGTCAACTCCC
>JAYWAX010000100.1:0-6768 GCA_043782125.1 Acetobacteraceae bacterium
CGGCGCCGATGCCCTGAATGTCGTCCAACTCGCTTTGCCGGATGTTTTTCGACCGGCTTGCGCGGTGCGCGGCAATCGCGAAACGGTGCGCCTCGTCGCCGATGCGTTGCAGAAAATACAGCACGGGATCGCGCGGCGGGTGTATGGGTTTTTCCATCCGGGGGTGCGGATGGACGAGGTGGGGTGAGGCGAATCCAGGTTCGTCGCGGGCGCCGAACCTTGGCGTCAGGCCGCCTTGCCGTCGCGCTGGATCGCCGCCTTCCGGCGCAAATCGCGCATCACCTGGCGGGAGGCCAGCTCGACCCGCTCGGAAATCAAACGGCGGCGCACGTCGTCGCGGGTTTCGACGGCGGTGTTCTTTTGCTCCTTCGAACAGATGACCAGCACCGCGATCCCATCGCTGGCGACCAAGGGTTGACTGGTCTCGCCTGGGCGTAACCTGGTGAGCAATTCCCGGAACGGAAGCGGATTGACCGTCTCCAGCCGGACGTCGCCCGGATCGGACGGGCGGTTGGACGGGTTGACCTTGGCGGTCTGGTCCATTTGCGCGCAGGATTTCACGCTGGTCGCAATCGCGCGCGCTTTCTCCAGTGTCTGGCGCTGCTGTTCGGTGGGGTGCTGCGCGTCCAGCGGTTCCGAGAAGGGCAGGAACACCTGCCGCAACGACACCACGGTGCCGATGTCGCGGCCGATCTCCCGCTTGCCGCGCACAGTCACGATGGAAAATCCGCCGGGCACTTTCACGGGATTGCTGACCGCGCCAACCGGCATCTGGACCACCAAACGCGAGACCTGCGGGTCGAGTTGATCGGGCTGCAACCAGCCCAGTTCGCCGCCTTCCAGTGCGGTCTGGGTCTGGCTGAACTGCGCTGCGACGGCTGCGAAGGGGGCCCCGGCGCGCAGCTCCGCGATCACCGTTTCGGCGAAACGGCGCGCGTCGGCGGTGTTCACGGGGTCGTCCACCGGCACGAAAATCTCACCCACGCGGTATTCGGGTTTGCCGATCTGACGGGTGTGGAGGCGGATCTGCTCGTCCACCTCGGCATCCGAGATGTTCAGCTTCTCCGCCAATTGCTCCCGCAGCACCTGGGTCCAGGCGAGTTGCACGCGGATCTGATCGAGCATGGTGCGGTGGCTGACGCCGACGGAGGCGAGTTTCTGGCGCAAACCGCCTTCCGGCATGTTGTTGCGCTGCTCAACCTCGCGCAGGGCGGCGGCGATCTGTTTGTCGGGGACGACGATCTTGCGCCGCTGCGCTTCCTGCAAACGCAGCTTTTCGTCGATCAACTGGTTGGCGATCTGCGATTTCAGGCGCTCCAGCACCTCGCCGGTGGTAGCGAGGCCGGCGGAAATCGCGAACAGGCGGGCGCGGTTGTCCACGTCGCCGCTGGTGATGACGTCGCCGTTGACGACCGCGACGATGCGCGTGCCGGGCAAGGGAGTCTGCGCGCGTGCGGATGGCATGGCCAGGGGCGCCAGCGCGCAAGTGGCCAAAGCGAGGCGTAACAGGACGGCGGGTCGCGAAAACCAGGACCTGGCTGGCGCGCCGCGAACAGGGCGGGAGGTGGCGGACATCGGTGGCATCCCCGTTTCAGAACGCACGGTAGCCAACCTGGCCGACCGTTTTGAAGGTTAAGAAGAACAGCAGGGCGGTCGAACCGTTATCGCCCAGAAGCGACGTCAGCCGCCGCGTAAAGCGGACGTCGAAGATAAAGCACTCGTCTTCGTAAGCGCCGGTGAGCCCGTAATAATCGAATTGATTGTTCGCGAGGTTGCGCCGCACATAGGCAGAGACGCGATATTTTTCCCAGCGGCTGGAGACGCTGGCACTGACCTCGTTTCTCGGTTGGAAATAAGCCGAGGTGCGCGCCAGCGGTTGGGCGGCGGTATAGAAGTAAAACGGGTTGAAGGCGCTGTAGAGGTAACCGCCGGTCACCTGAAATTTTGGCCCACCGGCAGAGAACGACGCATCCGCCATGCGGATTTGCGCGGTGCTTTTGTCCAGACGGGTGCGATAGGTCAGGTCGAGCCACGGCGCCGGCGTGAAGGTGCCCCGTGCCACGATGTCGGAGACAGGGTCGCGCAACCCCGCGCCGGCAGGGAACAGATTATTGCGCGCGGTCTGGTAGGATTGTCCGACCAAGGTGTCGAGCATGGTGCCGCCCAGATACCAGGCGCTGTGCAGCGCGACGTTCAGCCTTGTGCCGCCGTCCAGCCGGTCGATGCCGTTGAAACGGTTGATCGCGAACAGATTGGTGTCGTTGAACTCGAACGCGAAACTGTCTTCGTTGGGCACCCGCGCGATCTGGCTGTCACCGGTATTGGGCGAGACCACGAGCTGCGCCATCGGTTCGATGACCTGGGTTCCCCAGGCGCCGGCGTCGCGCATGAAGGGCCAGCGGAAATCCAGGGAGGCGCCAGCCTGCCCGGTGCCGAGGGAGACATTCCGGCGCGGACCGAAATTTGGCTGGTGCTGGAAGCTGGAAGCGTCGTAGCCCGCCGTGTCGCCGTGCAGCGTCAGTTTCCAAAGATCGCCAACCGGTCCCTGAAACGGGCGTTCCCAGTTCATCGTCAGGCTGGCGCGCCTGGTGTTGGTGCCGTCATAGCGCACGATGTTGAACAGGCCCGCATCCAAGGACAGGCGCCCCCCCAGCCGATCCGGCTCGCCAGTGAAGCTGTAGATGTACCTGGGCGCGACGACGGGCAATTGCGCGGTCGCGACGGCGGTGCTCAAGGCTTGGTAGCCCTTCAGGTCCAGTCTTGAATACGATCCCTGGCCGAAGCCTTCCACGTAGATGTTGCTTGACAGGATATAGGCATCGCCCGTCAGGCCCAGAAGCAAATGCTGGTTCAGCACGAATTTGGACGACGACGCGCGGTTGATGTCGAACCCCCAGCGCCAGTTATCGTCGATGGCGAACTGGCCCTTGCCGGAGAAGCTGCCTTGCGGGGCGCGGTCCTGGTATCCGGCGGCCACGTTGACGGACAGGGTGCCGTCGTTCAACCGGAGCCGGTATTTGGCATCCACCACGCCGCCCGTGCGCGTCGTCGCCATGGGCGTGATCGTCGCGTCGGATTTGCCGTCGATCACCCAGTAATATGGCTGCGCGTAAAACCCGCCAAGGCTCGATGACAGGCCGAAGCTGGGGGGTAGCAGGCCGGATTGCCGGGGTACCGAGGGATCCGGATGCCAGAAGAAGGGCGCGTAGGCGACGGGGATACCATACATGCGCATCACCGCGTCGCGGTATTCGATGGTTTTGTGTTCGGTGTCCTGGACCGCCGACGCCGCTTCCAACTGCCACAGCAGCGGGCGTTCCGGGTGCTCTTTGCAGGAATCGCAGACGGAATAAACGATCCGCGACAATTCGTTCAGCGCGCCGCCGGTCCGGCGCATGCCATTGGCGGCGAGGCGCGCGTTATGTTCCATCCGGCCGCCGATGGTCTTCAGGATGCCTTCGCTCATGTCGCGGTTCAGTTCGGCGTATTGGGCGAACAATGTCTGGCCGTTGGTTTCGACCAGCACGACATTGCCGGTCGCCACGGAGACGCCGCTGTTGCGGTCGAAGGTCATTTGGTCGGCGCGCAGGATGCGCCCGGCTTGCCAGGCCTCGACATGGCCTCGGGCGGTGACAATCGCGCGTTCGCGGTCGTATTCCACCTGGTCGGCGGTGAATGTCACGGGCTCGTCGCGTCCGGGCGCGGGGGTGGACGTGGCCGGGGCTGGCGCCGGCTGTCCCAACCGCGCCCGCGCCGGCGTGGCGGTGGAGGTCGTCAATGGTCCCTGGTGCGCCCTCACGGCCGCGGCGGCCGCCGGCTGCCCGGTCTGCGCCCTTGCCGGCGCGAGACTGAGAGCCGCCAGCGCGGCGGCGAGCGGGATCGACCGGGCCAGATAGCGAAGCGAGCGAGTCATGTTCAGCCGTCTTCCGTGTGTAACAGCAACGCCACCGCCAGCATGAGGCCCGCGGCGGCTGGTGCCCAGGCCGCGAGGGGAACGGGAAGGGCGCCGGATTGGCCGAATTCCTCGGCGACCTTGGAAATCACGAACAGCGCGAAGCCAACGGATACGCCGCCGCCGATCATTTTGGCGACACCGCCCCGGCGTGTCGGGCGCATGGAGAATCCAGCGGAGACCAGTGCCATGGTGGCCGCGAGCAGGGGAAGCGCGAGCAGCGCGTGGAAATGCAGCCGGTGCCGGACCGAGGAGAAGCCCGACCTTTCCAGCACCGCGATGAAATCGGGCAATACCCAGACGGACAGCGTGTCCGGCGCGGCAAAGCTGTCCTGTACGCGTCCCACCGTCAGGTCCGTCGCGAGCCGCAAATCTCGCGCGGATTCGGGCAATTGATCCGGCCGTATGGCGCGCGCGTTGCCAAGTGCCCAATAGCCGCTGGTCAGGGCGGCGGACTCGGCCTCGATCCGCGCCAGCAGGTGGTCGTTGTCGTCCAGCCGGAAAACACGGACCGGGCCGGTGGTGAGTTGCTGGCCGCGCAGGGCCACGCCGCTGGCGTGAATGATGGCGACGCCTTTGGGGGTGAGTTCGCGATCCGACTGGCGCAGCCACAACTGGCCGCCGTTCAGGGCCAGCGGGCCGCCGCCGGTGCGCAAATAGGCGGTTTCCAACCGATCGGCCCGCGCCAGCATTGCCGAGGACAGCGGGCTGAGCGCGGCGGTTGCCGCGACGCCCAGAAACGCGGCGCACAAAGTGGGAACTGTGAGGAACTCCCATGCCGAAACGCCGGCCGCGCGGGCGACGATCAATTCCGAGGTGCGGGTCAGTCGCCAGAAGCAGACCAGCCCACCCAGCAGCACGGCGAAGGGCAGGATCTGCATCATGATGAAGGGAATGCGCAGAGCCGCGATTTCCACGATCAGGGAGAACGTCGCGTCGGGCTTGCTCGCGGAGCGGCGCAGCAGTTCGATGAAGTCGAACATGGCCACCAGCGCCGACAGCGCGGCCCAGGCGGACCCGACCGCCAAAAGAAAGTGGCGGGCGATGTACCGCGACAGCGTGAGTGTGACGATCACGCGGTGGCCGCTCTGGACTGACGATTCGCGCGCCGCGGCTCTGGGCCGCTCCAGGATCGCAGGGCCGGTCCGAACAGGACGATGGCACAGACGAGTCCTGGAAGCACGGCGCGGACCCAGATCAACGGAATCAGCGCGTTGTCCCGCGCCGCGAGCCCGTCGATGGTCAGGCCAAGCGCGACCAGCAGCACGACACCCAGGACCGAGGCGAGGGGCCGGAGGAAACCGCCATGGCGTTGAAAAGCGCCGGTCAGCACCGAGACCAGCGCCACGAGCGCGTAGGAAACCGAACCAAGCGGGCCGGCGAGGCGCTTATGGGCCTCCGCGATCCATTTCGGCACGTCGCGCGCCAAGGCACGCCTTGGGTTCAGCAGTTCGACGATGCCGACCTCGGACATGTCCGGCGGGCGGGCGGCTTCCGGACCCGCAGCATTGGCGAGATCGATTTCGTTTTCGCGGAAAGTGAGAACGTTCAGGCGTCCGGTCTGGCGATCGACTTCCTGGCGGCTGCCGTTCAGCAGCAGCACGCGGGGGCCGTGCGCGCCTTCCAGCAACTGGCCTGATTCCGCGAGGATCGTCGCATGGACCGCCGGATCGCGGGCATCGTCTACCAGGATGCCGTGCAGCGATCCGTCGGTGGAGCGGGCGCGGACATAGACCACCAACTTATCGGAAATCGAGGTGAACACACCCTCTTGCAGCAAAAACGCCGCGACCTTGTTGCGAATTTCCCACTGGAACTCCTTGAACGCGGCGAGAGTCGCGGGCACGACATAAATATTGAGCACATAGCCCGATACCATCGCCAACACGGCCAAAGCCAAAGCTGGGCGGGCCAACGCGAAGGGCGACAGGCCGGCGGCACGCATGACCGTGACCTCCCGGTCGCCGGACAGGCGTTGGTAGACGAACTGGATGACCACATACGTGGTGATCGGCAGAATGACCGCGATGAAGCTGGGGATCAGCAGCCCGGTCAGGCGCATGAACACGACAAGCGAGAGGCCGCGATTTACCACCAGTTCCACGAACCGCAGCGACTGAGTGAGCCAGATCAGCGCGGTCAGGCCAAGCGTGACCGCGACCAGCGCCCAAAAGAGCTGACGGAAAATATACCGGTCGAGCCGCGTCGGCTGGGGCGGGAAACGCATGGTGCGTTTCTGCGGCACCATGCAGGCCGATGCAACCCGGTCCTTTGCGCCGGTCTGAGGAAAGGCGAGGGATTGCCGATGGCGCGTCAGTTCGGGCGTCCAAAAGTTGACGTGGCGCCTCGAGGTTCTGCGCGGTTTGGACGGCGGGAATTCCAAATGCGCCCGTGTCACTGGTCAGGACGGCCGCGTCCGCCACCAGCGGCGCCAAGCGAGTCTGCAACAGGCCACGACATTCGTCGCCGCGTCCAGGTCTTGCCGTGTTTTCGGTCTTTATCCTTGGCCGCCATCGTCTCGTTGCTGCCACGAAATCCGACGGATTACGGGAACAGCCACGGCGCCCTTGGCCTGGGAGCCTCGGACGCTGTTGCCTGATCGGCGCAAACAGATCTGGTTGCGGGGACAGGATTTGAACCTGTGACCTTCAGGTTATGAGCCTGACGAGCTACCGGGCTGCTCCACCCCGCGTGGGTGTTTGTTTAATGTTCGTTCATATCTGGGATGGACTGGAAGACCTGGCGGCGGCCTACTCTCCCGTGCCTTAAGACACAGTACCATGGGCGCTGGGGGTTTTCACGGCCGAGTTCGGGAA
>JAYWAX010000101.1:0-6758 GCA_043782125.1 Acetobacteraceae bacterium
GCAGCATGTTGTACGACAGCGACAGGATAATCATCATGCCGGCCTGGCTGAACATGGAGATCATGAAGCCGGAATGGCGATGTGTGCCCCAATCGTAAAACAGCCACGGCAGCACGAGGGCGAGGAGGATCGCGAAGATCCAGAGTTTCGCGAATTTCATGTGTCGCGCGTCCCCATCAGGCCACGGGGGCGGAACAGCAGGATCAACACCATCATCGCGAAGGGCAGCAGGGCGCCGATACGCGAGACGGGGACCGAGAGGAACTCGCCCAGAAGGTTGTCGGGCATGGCGGTGACGCCAAGGGGTTTAAGCAGATCGAGCACGGAATAATCGATCACGACGGCGAAGGTCTGGATCATGCCCATGACGATCGAGGCGATGAAGCAGCCGGCGAGCGATCCGAGTCCGCCGAAGACCACGACGACGAAGACGATGGGGCCCATCGCCTCGGCCATGCCGGGTTCGGTGGTCTGATAGTTGCCGCCGATGACGCCCGCGAGTCCGGCGAGCAGACAGCCGCCCGCGAAGACCGTGGTAAAGACCATCGGCACGTTATGTCCGAGCGAGGAGACCATGCCCGGATGGGTCAGCGCGGCCTGGATGATCAGGCCGATGCGGGTTTTCTTCAGCAGCAGCCATGTGGACAGCAGCATCGCGCCGGAGACCAGCAGCATGAAGCCGCGATAGGCCGGAAAATTCGCGCCGTACAAAGAGAACAGCGGAAAATCCAGTATGGGGGGCACGCGGTAAGGCATCGGCAGCATGCCCCAGGTCATCTGCACCTGGCGCTGGATGATGAACACCAGGCCGAAGGTGAACAGAAGTTCCGCGATATGCCCGTTATGATGCACCCGCCGCAGACCGAAGATTTCGATCGCCGCGCCGATCGCCCCGCACAGAATGGGGGCAATAATCAGCGCCGGAAAGAAGCCCACGAACGTGCTGACCTGGTACGCGAGGTAGGCGCCCAGCATGTAGACGGAGGCATGGGCGAAGTTCAGCACGCCCATCATGCTGAAAATCAGGGTGAGCCCGCTGGCGAGCATGAACAGGAGCATGCCATAGACAAGCCCGTTCAGCAGGGAGATGACGACGATTTCCATGATGGTGCCGCTGGGTATCCGCTCAGTTCGTGGGACGCTTCATTTTACATGTCGTCGGCAATGTCAGATCGGCGGCAGAGGCCGTGGAGATCGTCTTCCAGCCGAAACCGGTATGCTCGGAGTCGTATTTCACATCCTTACTGAATACGCCGACATAATACGGCATCAGCAATTGATGGTCGTCGCGCCGCATGGTGTTTTCCTGGCCGACGAAATCCTTCATTCGCATGTCTTCCAGCGCCAGCGCCACCTGCAACGGATCGGTCGTCCCGGCTTTTGTAATGGCGGCCTGCACCATGTCCAACATGGTAATGAAGTTGAGTGTCGAGAAATCGGTCTCGTGGCTCTTGCGCCAATCGACGGTGAATTGTTCCGCGGCCGGCACTTTCAGATCCACGGGCACGTTGCCGCTGTATTCCATCACCGAGGTCAACCGGTTCTCGCCCGCCGCGCCGATCGCCGTGGGTCCGCCGATCAGATGCGCGAGATACGTGTCGAAGCGGATATCGAGACCCGCGTCCACGGCCGCCTTGATCAGCAAGTTAAGGTCGCGGTTATAATTGCCGGTGACGACGCTCTGCGCACCCGAGGCCTTGATCTTGGCCACGTACGACGAAAAATCCTGCACCTTGCCGAAGGGCATCAACTCGTTGCCGACGATTTCGATATCGGGGCGGAATTTCGCCAGATACTTCACGGTGTCGTCGCGCACGGACTGGCCGAACAGGTAATCCTGGTTCAGCAGGTAGACTTTCTTCACATCGGCGGGCAACGATTTGATCCGGGTCGCGGCGCGCATTTCGACATTGCCCGCGAACCGGAACTGCCAGAAGTCGCACTTGTCGTTGGTCAACTCGGTCGCCAGTGCGCCGCAGTTCAAGTACAGGACCCGGTTATTCGGGTTGCGCGCGTTATGCTTCGACACGCCGTCGATCAGCGCCGCGCCGACATTCGACCCGGTGCATTGCATGACGAACGGGATGTTCTGATCGGTGACTGTTTTCAACGCGATCAACGCTTCCGCCGGTTGCAGCTTGTCGTCGAAGGGCACCAGCTCGAACTGCCGGCCCAACGCGCCGCCTTTGGCGTTGATGCGGTCGAACAGGACCTTGAAGATTTTGAGGAACTCGTCGCCGCCGGACGCGAAGGGGCCAGAGAACGGATCGATATACGCGATCTTGATCGTCTCCGCCGCGGCGGCGGACGGGGCGCGTAGCGCGGGCAATCCCAAAACAATCGTGACCGCGAGCAGGCGCGCGATGGACAGCATTATTTCCTCCAAACCGATACTTTATGGCGGCCGCAAACTGGCAGTCCCGCCGGGGGGCGTCAATCGGCAGATACGATGTTTGGCCCGGCTCCGCCGCTTTGGCCCCTCTGCTTGCCAGAACCGGCGTCGCGGGGGAGCATCGCCGCCGGGGAGGGTTTGACGGATGAAATACGATCTGTTGTTGACCGGCGGAGAGGTGATCGACCCTGGCGCCGGGTTGCGCGGGATCATGGATGTCGCGATTTCCGGCGGCAAGATCGCCGCCGTCGCGCCGTCTTTGCCGGCGCATGAGGCGCGGCGTTCCATCAGCGCCGCCGGCCATTTGGTCATGCCCGGTCTGGTCGATATTCACGCCCATGTTTTCGTCAACGCGCACGACATGGGCGCGCGGACCGACCAAATCTGTCAGGCCAGCGGTGTGACCACTTTGTGCGACGCAGGCAGCACCGGGTCGTCGAATTTTTCCGGATTGCGGCACATGCTGGACACCCAGGTGCGCACGCGCGTCCGGGCGTTCGTCAACCTTTCGGCGATCGGCATCACCGGGACCTCGCGGGGCGGGGAGTTGTCGCATTTTCCTTACGCGGACCCCGAGGGTTGCGCGCGGACGATCCTGGAAAATCCGGACCTCGCGATCGGCGTGAAGCTGCGATTCGGTCCCGGTCTGGTCTGGGAATATTCGAATGAGCCGGTGAAGCTCGCGCGCCGGACCGCCGACATGGCGGGGGGCGTGCCGATGATGATGCACATCACGGACTCGCCGATTCCGCTGCCCGCGTTGATCGAGCACATGAAGCCCGGCGACATTGTCACGCATTGTTATCATGGCCGCGCACATGGGATCATGGGGCAGGAAAAGCAGTTTCTGCTGAAGGAGGTTGTGGAGGCACAGCGCGCGGGCATCGTTTTCGATTGCGCGCACGGACGGAATCATTTCAATTTCCGTATGATAGAGCGGGCGCTGGATCAGGGGTTTCTGCCCGACACCATCTCTACCGACCTCACCGTGACCAGCGCGACTCAGGGGCCGGTCTGGGATTTGCCGGCCACCATGTCGAAATTGCTGCATTTCGGCATGTCGCTGGACGAAGTGGTCCGCCGCTCCACCGCCGCGCCCGCGAAGATCATGGGTTACGAGGGCACGGTTGGCACGTTGCGGCCCGGTGCGAACGCCGACGTATCGGTGTTCGAACTGCGCGATGGCGCTTTCGAACTTCGCGACAGCGACGGCGACACGATCACCGCGAAACGCAGGCTTTTCGCGAAGTTGACGCTGAAGGACGGGCGCGTCTGGTACGAACGCCCGTCCGCGTAAACCCGGCGCGCGAGTCCAGGGATTATTCCTTGGGCTTGCGATCCGGATAACTGACGCCCATGCCCGCGCGCACATCCTGTTGAATGCCGTATTGCGGGAACGGATACCGGAACCCGTTCTTCGCCAGCGCCTCCATCCCCGCGATCGCCTGGCTCATCTGGTCCGGCGGCAGCGCCATCAACATCTCGTCATCCAGAACGCCTCCGTAACGCCGCTCGGCGAAGCAGGGGATCGACAGGCTTGGCTCCCGGGTTTTCAGGGCGCGGCCCCAGGAATCCGAGCAGGCGGACTCACCGACCACGCTCCAGTCGAATTTCTTGTAACCGGCCCATTGCATCCCGTTGATGAAATACATCATGGCGCCGGGCGTCGCGTAAAACAGCGCGATATCCGGCGGATCGAGCCGGCCCGCAGCCAACGGCGAGACCACCATCGCCTGGTATTTGCCATCGTCCACGCAATTCATCGCCGCCTGGTGCGCGCCGGCGTCTTCCGGCGTCGAATACCAAACGCCGACCATGCTCTGACCGGATTTCCATTTGTCGTCTTTGCTGTCGCCAAGGCCGATCACCGCGCGGCACTGCGCGCCCACCAGATCCTCGGCAGTCACGCCCACGGTCCAGCCCAGACGAGCGGCCTGCGCCACGACCTGATCGAAGGCGTGCACCGCTTTGGGCCGGCGAATGCGCGGAATCGTCTCCATGTCTTCGGCGCGTTCGAACAGCTTCATACCGAACGGCGGCGTGCGCAGCTTCAACAAACGTTCGAGATCGGCGGCCAGTTTCTGGCAGTTCGCGGTCATTTGAATGTCCCTCCTGCTGAACCGGACGCGCCCACTCCGCCGCCCGGCGCCCCTGTTCGTGCGGGAGGGCGCTGCCCGCGTCAACATCCCTCGCGCCCGCCAAGCCTGGCGATCGATCGTGACGCTTGACGGGCCTGACCCGGTGGTTCACCCCTCGGCCATGAAACATGTCGACGCAAGGCAATGGGTTCGGGCGGCCCGGTTCCCCCGGGTCCTGACACCGAAACGGCGAGGCTGGATGTCGGTGCTCGGGCCGGGCCTGATCACCGGCGCCTCCGATGACGACCCCAGCGGGATCGCGACGTACTCCCAGGTGGGCGCGAAATTCGGCTTCGCGATGTGCTGGGTCATGCTGTTCGCGTTTCCGCTGATGGCCGCGATTCAGGAAGTCAGCGCCCGCATCGGCCGCGTCACGGGCATGGGAATCGCGGGCAACATCCGCGCCCATTATCCGGCGTGGCTCTCCCGGGTCATCGTCTCCCTGCTGCTGATCGCGAACATCATCAATCTGGGCGCCGATCTTGGCGCGATGGCCGACGCGCTCGTCCTGCTGATCGGCGGTCCCGCCCATCTTTACGTCCTCGGCTTCGCCATCGGCTGCGCGGTGTTGCAGGTCCTGGCGGGCTATCAGAAATACGTTTCCATCCTGAAATGGACGTCTCTGACCCTCTTCGCCTACGTCGCCGTCGCGCTCATTGTCCCCATTCCCTGGGCCGAGGTCGCCTGGAACACCTTCGTTCCGCATTTCTCGTTCGAAAAGGACTATGTCGTCGCGATCGTCGCCGTGCTTGGCACCACGATCACGCCGTATTGTTTCTTCTGGCAGTCCTCCCAGGAAGCTGAGGACGAGCGGGTCGATCCCGCCGCGCATTCCCTGCTCGACGCGCCCGAGGAAGCGCCGGCGCAGATCGCGCGCATGCGGATCGATACGTATGTCGGCATGGGGTATTCGAACATTATCAGCCTGTTCATCATCGTCACGACCGCGGCCACGCTGCACGCCCATGGCATTTTGGACATCGCGACCTCCGCGCAGGCCGCCGAGGCGCTGCGCCCGATCGCCGGGCCTTTTGCCTTCGCTGTCTTTGCGATGGGGATTATCGGCATCGGCTTCCTGGCCATCCCGGTTCTCGCCGGCTCCTCCGCCTATGCGCTGGGTGAGGCCTTGGGCTGGACCACCGGGCTTGGCCGCGCGCCGCTGGACGCGAAGGCGTTCTATGGCGCGATCGCGGCGGCGACGATGATCGGCACCGGATTTAACTTCGTGGGGTTCGATCCGATCAAGGCGCTGTTCTGGTGCGCGGTGCTGAACGGCGTGGTCGCGGTGCCGCTGATGGCAACCATGATGGTCATGGCGTCGCAGCCGAAGGTGATGGGCCATTTCGTGCTGACCTGGAAGCTGCGGACCATGGGCTGGCTGTGTACCGCTGTCATGACAACCGCCGTCGCGATCATGTTCTGGACCTGGTAGACCCGCGCGTTACACCGTTACGCTTTTGCCCATCGCGGGCCTTCGCGCGGCCCACAGCGCGGCCATCGCCAGCGCGGCCAGCACACAGGCGACGCCCGCGCCAAAGAACGCCGGCAAATACGTCGCCAGCATATCCCGGGACACGCCCGCCGCCACCGCCGCCACCGCGCCCCCCAACTGGTGGCTCGCAAAAGCCCAGCCGAAGACGATCGGAGAGGCTTCCGGTCCGAAGCTTTGGGCTGCCAGCTTCACTGTCGGCGGCAGCGTCGCGATGAAATCCAGGCCGAAGAACACCGCGAACACCGATAACGAGACCACGTCGAACGCGCTGAACGGCAACCACATCAGCACGATCCCGCGCACCCCGTAATACCAGGCCAGCAACACCCGTGCATCGATCCGGTCGGACAACCAACCCGAGGCCACCGTGCCCGCGAAATTGAACACGCCCATCGCCGCCAGCACTGACGCCGCGCGCACCGCCCCAACCCCATGATCGGCGCAGAGCGGAATGAAATGCTGCTGCATGGTTCCGGCCGTGGACAGGCCGCAGACGAAGAACGTCCCTGCGATCGCCAAGAACGCCCGCGTGCCGGCGGCCTCGCGCAGGATGTCGAGGCTCAGACTGACGGCTGCAAATCCCGGTGGCCGGTCTCGCGCGTTTTCCATCGTCATCCCTGGACGGGCGGCGGGGATGCTGGGGAGGGGAACGCCAATTTCCCCGCCGTTTTGGGCCGGACCAAGGGGCGCGTCATTTTCGCGCGACGCCGCCTGGCCGATCGCGGGTTCTCCGTAC
>JAYWAX010000102.1:0-18199 GCA_043782125.1 Acetobacteraceae bacterium
CGTTCATCAACCGCGCCCCGTCCATGTGAACAACCATGCCGTGCCGGTGCGCGACCGCCGCCACCGCGTTCAACCCGTCCACGGACCAGCACGCACCCCCGCCTTTGTTGGCGGTCTGCTCAACCTCGACCAGAGTTTGCGGCGGCGAATAGCGCGACACCGGGCGGATCGCGTCTTCCAAAGTGTCCGCCGAAAACAGACCGCGCGACCCGGCGAGGCCCTTGACCATCACGCCCGCGATCGCGCCCGGGCCGCCGCCCTCAGTCGCCTGGATATGCGCGTCCTCATGCGCCAGAATTTCGTCGCCCGGAAGGCAATGCGTCGCCAGCGCGATCTGGTTGCACATCGTTCCACTGGGCAGGAACATCGCCGCTTCCTTGCCCAAAAGCGCCGCGACACGATCGCATAGCTCCCAGACACTCGGGTCGGACCCCGCCTGCTCGTCGCCGACCTCCGCCCGCATCATCGCGTCTTTCATCCCCGGCGTCGGTTTCGTCTGCGTATCGGAAGAGAGGTTGATCCGCACGGGCAGGGAAAAATCGAAACGCTTCGGCGCGTGGCTCATGGTCCTGGCTCTCCGGAAGGCGGGGTGGCGCGCCAATACATAAGGATTTGGCGTTCCTTGACAACCGGCGGACCGTCCCGCAGTCCTGATGGCATGAGCCTGCCGACCGATTATACCAGCCATGCCGACGCGCTGCGCCACTTCAACGGCGCGGCGTTGTGGGATCTGTTCGACGGCGACCGCGCCAGCCTGAACATCACCCACGAATGCATCGACCGGTGGGCGGACGATCCGGCGCGCGTGGCGATCCAGATCGCGCACGCCGGCGGCCACGATGAGGTTCTGACATTCGCGGAATTATCCAACCTGGCGTCCCGTTTCGCCCATTGGCTGACCGCGGCAGGCGTAAAACCTGGCGACCGCGTGGCGATCATGCTGGAACCCTCGCCCGCGTTTTATGCCGCGCTGTTCGGCGCGATGAAACACGGCGCCATTGCCGTGCCGCTGTTCACATTGTTCGGCCCCGACGGCGTGCGTCTGCGTATGGACGACTGCCAACCCACGCTACTGCTGACCACGGCCGGGAAAGCCGCCGAAATCGGCCCCTTGTCCGCGACAAGAATTGTCGTGCCCGACGCCGCGTTCATGTGCGATCTGGAAAATTTCCCGGCGATGTTTGCCGCCAACACGGCCGCCAACGCCATGGCACTGTTTCAATACACCTCCGGCACGACGCGGGATTTGCCAGAGGCCGTGAAACACACCCACCGCGCCGTTGTCGTCGTCTGCGTCGCGGCGTTGTACGGCACCGGAATCCGTCCGGGAGACCGGTTTTTCTGCCCGTCCTCGCCCGCCTGGGGACACGGGCTGTGGCATGGCACCTTGGCGCCCCTGGCCCTTGGCGTGGCAACCGGAACAATGTCGGGCCGGTTCGATCCGGAACGGTTGCTGCGCGCTTTGTCCGATTATCGCATCGACAATCTGTCGGCGGCAGCCACGCATTACCGCATGATGAAGAACAGCGGCGCGGCGGACCGTTACCCCCTGACACTGAAAAAAATGAGTTTCACCGGCGAACCGGTGGACAGCGAAACCCTGTCCTTCGCCGAAGCCAATTTCGGGGCCCGGCTGTGCAGCATGTACGGCACCACCGAAATCGGCGTCATTCTCGCCGATTTTCCCGGCGCCGCCGATCATGAACCTCGGGCGGGCGCGTTGGGTAAACCGATCCCTGGCGTGAAAGTGCGCGTCGAATCGCCCGACGGCACCGAGTGCCCGCCTGACGTTGTCGGCGAAATCAAAGTCTGGCGCCACGACGCGTGGTATCCGACGAAGGATCGCGGCCGCGTCGATGCCGACGGGTATTTCTGGCACGCCGGACGCGCCGACGATGTCATCATTTCCGCAGGCTGGACGATCGGTCCGGCGGAAGTCGAAGACGCGATCATGAAACATCCGGCGGTGGCCGAGGCTGCGGTGATCGGAGTCCCCGACGAAACCCGAGGTCAGATCGTCAAAGCCTTCATCGTAACGAAAACCCCACCCGGCCCCAATCTCGCCAGGGACATCCAGGACCTGGTCCGGTCCCGCCTGAGCCAGCACGAATATCCCCGCGCGATCGAATTCGTCGCCGAACTGCCCAAAACCCCGGCCGGTAAGGTCAATCGCAAAATCCTGCGAGAGAGAACATGAACGAACGACATTTTCCCACCATCGACGACCGGAACCTCGACGATTTGCGCCGCAGGATCGGCGTGAAAATCGAAAACACACTGGAACCCTGGTGCCACGAGGCGACGCGCGACAATATCCGTCATTACGCGCACGGCATCGGCGACGACAATCCGCTGTGGTGCGATCCCGCCTACGGACCCAACACACGTTGGGCCGGCATGGTCGCGCCGCCGAGTTTCTTGTTCGCCACCAGCCGGATCGTGTCGGGCTATGTCGGCGGTCTGCCGGGCGTTCACGCGATGTGGGCGGGCGCCGACTGGTCCTGGCACAAACCGGTGATGCGCAATGACGAAATCACCACCGAGGCCTGGCTGAAGGATCTCATTGTTCACGAAACCCGCTTCGCCGGCCGCGCCGTGCAGCAAATCTACCATGTCCGCTTCTTTAACCAGCACGGCGACCTGGTTTCCGAAGCCGATAGCTGGTGCTTTCGAACCGGACGCGACGCCGCACGCGAAGAAGGCACGAAATACACCGAACTAAAAGCGAAACCGCAACGGACATACAGCGAAGCAGAACTCGCCGATGCGTTTCGCCATTACCACGACGAGGAAATTCGCGGCGCCACGCCGCGCCCATGGCAGTCGGTGAAGGTGGGCGACGAATTGCCGACGATGGTAAAGGGACCGATGACCGTCACCGGCTTTATTGCTTATGCGCAGGGTTGGGGCGGCCTCTACATCCGCGCGAACAAACTCGCCTGGAAGCAAATCCACGCCCATCCTGGCCTGGGTATTCCCAATCGGTTCAACATCCCCGATTGCCCGGAACGCGTGCATTGGGAACCGGAATTCGCGTTGATGGTCGGCGCCCCGGGCGCCTACGATTACGGCCCCGAGCGCTGCTCCTGGCTGACCCACCATCTGACCAATTGGATGGGCGACGATGGGTTCTTACGCAGCGCGACCAGCAAAATCCGCCGCCATAACCCAGAAGGCGACATCCTGTTCATCAAGGGTAAAGTGACCCGCGTGTACCAGGAGAATGGTCGCGATCTGGTGGAAATCGCACAGGAAGCCCGCAATCAGGACAACGAGCTATCGGTTCTCGGCACTGGCATCGTCGAATTACCGTCCGCCTGACACAGGAAGCACCGGACCATGCGCGTCTCCAACTTTTTATTCCCCCAGGCCACAACGGCACAAGACGACGCGCGGGTCATAGAGGAGACCCTCGCGGAAGCGAAACTGACCGACGAGCTCGGCTTCGATGTCATTTGGCTGGCGGAACATCATTTCGATGGCATTTGCGCGTATGTCGATCCCGTCGCTTTCGCCGCCGCGTTGGCCACCGCCACCACAAAAGCGAAGATCGGCTTCGCGGTCGCCCAGATGGCCCTGCACCATCCCATCCGCATGGCCGAACAAGTGTCGCTTATCGATCACCTGTCGAAGGGACGGCTGATCGTCGGCCTTGGGCGTGGCACCGCGTATAACATCTACGACTATCAAGGCTTCGGCATCGATCACACGGAAGCACAGGAGCGATTCGAAGAGGCGGAAGCGATCATGTTCCAGGCGTGGAAAGGCGAGGCTTTCGAATATCGCGGCAAATTTTTCAACCTGAAACTCCCCGCGTTCCGCCCGATCCCCTACACGAAACCGCACCCCGAGGTCATCCGCGCCGCTGCGACCGAGCATGGCATGTTGGACATTGCCCGCCGTGGCAAGCCCTTCATGATGAACGTGCAGACCAACGCCGTCACCGCGCAACGGATGGAGCTGTACCGCCAAACCCTTCGAAATACCGGCTTCGACGAAGCCGCCGTCGCGCGGGCCGCCGATGCGTGTTGGGCCTGGCGCAATGTTTTCGTCGCGGAAACCGACGCGGAAGCCGAACGCATCGCGCCACCGGCGTTTCTACAAATGCACGAACATCGCACCGCGATGCGCGAGAAGGTATTCCGGGAACAGGGGCTGTCGATCCTTCCCATGCCCGCGCCAGGATCGTCCCCGCCCGCCCGCATGGTATTGGAACATTCGTTGGTTTGCGGATCGCCCGCCACGGTCATCGAAAAGCTCTCGGCCGTCGGCGCGACCGGGATTGGCGGGCTGATCATGCAGTTCCGTCTTGGCGCGATGTCCTACGAACACACCGCGAAAAGCCTGACTTTATTTCGCGACAAAGTTATGCCGCACCTCTGACGCGGTCGATCAGCGCCAGCGGATTGTCCGGCTCCGCGTCACCCCGCCAGGCGACGTGCTGGTCTGGCCGGGAAAGCACGAGTTTCCGGCGATAAACTGCATCCGGCGCCACATCGACCACCCGCATTGGCACGCCTCGCAGTGAAGCGGCTTCGGTCAAACCGCGCACATCCATCGCGCGGTCGAAACGCAACAGGCAAAAATCCGGCCCCATCGCGTCGTAAAGCGAGGCGCCGTTTTCCAGCCATACATGCGGCGTCCGGCAGCCCGGCACGATGGACGGCGTGAACCGGTCCATTGTGTAAGCCGGCGCCTCCTCCCCATCGTACGCGACGATCGGAGAACGGTCGTAGAACGATCCGAAATTCAACCCGGCGCAACAAAATTGCGGCGTGTGCAGTTTCAACATCTGCTCGCCAACCGCCGCGCGGGTGGCGGCATTATCCTCGATATCCGCGGGAACCTCCGCCCGCGCCCGCGCGAGCGACGATGCGGTGCTCATCGCGAATTTAGAAACCTGTTCCGTGATCGGCCATCGTTCCGCCTCGTGCGCCCCCAGAATATTCCGGTCCGCCCACCCATTCAGCACGCCCGCCAGCATCCAGGACAGGTTCATTGCGTCGGCGATACCCGCGTTCATCCCGTAACCGGCATAAGGAACCCAAAGATGCGCCGCATCCCCGCAAATAAACGCGCGCCGGTCGCGAAACCGGTCCGCGAGCATCCGCCGCCCGATCCAATTCTCCCGCGTCACGATCCGATAAGGCAGATCTGTGCCGAGAATGGCGCGGATACAGGCGTCACTGTCGATATTCGAAAAATCCGTCTCTTCGGCGCGCAGGTAGTTATGGATCAGCCAGGTTTCCCGCCCGTCCACGGCAAACATGTTGGCGCTGCGCCTTGGGTTCATGACCTGGGTCGACCACGCGGGGGCCGCCGTCATCAGGGCCATCAGCCCCGGCGCCCGGATGTAGGTGGATTGCGTCCGTCCAATGACCGCGTCCCCGGTCAGGCGCGCGCCAATCAGGGACCGGGTGCGCGACGAGGGGCCATCGCACCCCACCAGATACGCCGCGTGAATGGTTTCGTTCGTGCCTGCGATTTCCGCGACGATGCCATCCTCCGACTGGGTAAAGCCCGCGATATCGCAATTGTTGAGATATCGTATCCGCGGATGCGATCGCGCGAAACCGGCCAGCAGCGGATCGAGATAAATCTGATTGATCCGGTGTGGCGGCTCCGGCGTCGGCCACCACCCGTCAGGTCCGTCCGTGTCCGTATACCGATCCCGGCGGCCGGGAATTTTAATTCGCGCGAACTCCGTCCCGATCGCGGACGTGCGGAAGGCGACATCGTTGGGGTGATCCGCGGGCAAACCCGTGTCCCGTATCTTTTGGACAATTCCCAGGCGCCGGAAAATCTCCATCGTTCTGGCTGCGACATGGTTGCATTTCACCCCCGGCGTCTGACCCGGCGGGTTCCGTTCCGCGACCAACACGTCGATCCCGCGCGAGGCCAGGTCCAGCGCCAGCGTCGAACCCACCGGTCCGCCCCCAACAACAAGCACCTGAGTTTTTTTCACGGCGGACAAATCACATTCACCAACGCCTGCTGCCCGCCCCGCACCGCCGCCACCGCACGCCGTAACGCCGCCGGAAGATCGGCTGGACGGTCCACGCGTTCCCCATGCCCGTCATGCGCAGCGACGATTTTTTCGAATGCCGGCGCCGGAAGATCGGCGAGAAGACGTCCATCGCCCTCCGCCGCCACTCCTTGACCGTACATATCCAGCGTTGCCCGCCGCACCGCGCCATACAGCGCGTTGTTATAAATCACAGTCAGAACGGGAAGATTCTGCATCTGCGCGACATAATGACAGGCGGTGGGATTGGCGAACATGTAGGCGCCATCGCCAAGTACCGAAAGCACCAACTTGCCCGGCGCGGCGAGCTTTGCGCCGAGAGAAGCGGGAAATCCCCAACCGAGGCCGCCGGCGGAGCTGAGCGCGAACAAACTACCCGGCGTTTCCAAAGGGCAATATTCCTGACGAAACGAATATTCGCTGATCAACAGCGTGTCTTCATCGACGATGTCGCGAAGACAATGGTTCAGCCAGGGGAGCGAAATCGTATCGGCCGTGCCCGCGCGCCCGGTCTCGTCGCGCCAACTCGCGTGCAGACTTTGGGACCGTGCGGTCAGGCGTGCGGATCGATCCGCGACATGCGGTGTCGCACGGCTGTCCAGTGCGATTTCCAGGGCGAGCAACACCGGCAACGCGGTCGCGACGATGGTCAGATCGGACGGAAAGCCACGCATGGGCAGACGCGCGTGAAGCGGATCCTCGCCAATTTGCACAATTTTCGCATCCGGGTGTGGCGCTTCCTTGCTGGGAATCCACGGTACATCGGACTCGAAGACAATGACCAGATCCGCGTCTTTCAATAACGGTCCAGGCGCCGAACCCTGAAACATTGGATGATTGGCGGACATGGCGAAATAGCGCGTGTTGTAGGGGATCACCGGCAGAGCGTATTTTGCCGCGAGGCGCGACAACGCCACACTGTCCTGGGGATCGCGCCCCAACATCCCAGTAATAATCAACGGATTTTTCGCGGCCGCGATCCAGTCCGCCAGTCGATCGATATCCCGCGCGGCCGCCTCGGGTGGGCGAGGCCTTGCGCGGTGGGTGCGATTGCTGATCGCCGGACCAACCGTTTCGCCGAGAACCTCGCGCGGCAGACTGAGATAAACCGGCCCTTGCGGCGAGGTATTCGCCATTTCCAGCGCGCGATCGACGACGGCGCCGGCCTGATCGCCGCGTTTCATCTCATAGTCCCACTTGACCATTTCACGCAGCATACCGGCCTGGTCGTACATTTCCTGCGCCCAATGGATATGCGCGCTACGCGATCCTTCCGCGCCCGTTTCGGTAAACGGCGTGCGGCCAGATGTCAGAAGCATTGGGATACGATCGCGGCTGGCGTCGATCAGCATATTAATCGAGTTCGCCGTACCGACGTTGGTGTGCAACATCACCGCCTGCGCGCGACCAGTGACCATGGTATAACCGTGCGCCATCCCCACGGCGGCATTTTCGTGCGGCACGACCATGGGGCGCGGCACCGGACGATTGGTCCGCGCGGCGCGCGCATAAGCCTCCACAATCGGTGCGAAATCGGTGCCGGGATTGACGAACAAATATTCAATTCCGTGTGCCGATAACGCGTCCAGATATTCTTCGGCGGCAAGCCGGGTCATAGACTGGTTTCCTTATTTTTGGCCGCCTGAATCGCGCGCCAGATTCGTTCCGGCGTCGCGGGCATGTCGATATGGTCAACGCCAAGCGGCGCCAGAGCGTCCAGAATCGCGCAGATCACTGTTTGCGGCGCCGCCATCGCGCCCGCCTGTCCCGCGCCCTTGACGCCCAAAGGATTGGCGTTCGTTGGCGTTCCCGTCAGCAGGATATTCAGATCGGGCAGATCGGCGGCTTTTGGCAACGCGTAATCCATCAGCGAACCGCTGAGCAATTGTCCGGACACCGGATCGTAAACCGTGTTTTCCAGCAAAGCCTGACCGATGCCCTGCGCCAAGCCGCCATGTACCTGGCCCAGTGTCAGCATTGGATTGATCAAGGTGCCGTAATCGTCGACCCCATGGTAACGATCGAGCGTGGTCAGTCCGGTTTCGGGATCGACCTCGACCTCCGCGATGTGGCATCCGTTCGGGAAGGTGATGACGTCGAGCAGGTTCCAAACATAGGTATCCAGGGAGGTCTCACGCGCGACGTCCAGCAGTGCGACGGCGCGTCCATCCGCCACATAGCATCCGTTTTCGAAGCGTATCTGCTCCGGTTTCGCTTGCAACAATCGCGCCGCGGCTTCGGTGCCTTTGGCGATCGCCTCTTTCGCCGCCTGCGCCAATGCCGCGCCGCCCATATGCATGGATCGCGCACCACCGTGGCCGTTGCCCGCCCGAACGTCGAACGTGTCGGCCTGGATATAGTGGAAAGTCCCGGGCGGCAAACCCAGCAAATCGGCGGCGATCTGCGGATATGTTGTTTCGTGGCCCTGCCCGTTCGATTGTGTACCGACCCGGATTTCCACCCGGCCACCGGGGACGAAACGAAGTTCCGCACCCTCGTTTGGTGCGCCACGCGCGGTTTCGAGAAAGCAGCACAGGCCGAGACCGCGCCGCAATCCTCGCTTTTCGGACGCCGCCTGCCGCGCCGCAAAACCGGAACGATCCGCCAGTGTTTCGGCATCGCCGACCGCCAGCGCGAAGCGGCCGCCATCGACGACCGCCCCCAAAGCCTTGGTATAGGGAAATTCCGCAATCATGTTGCGGCGGCGGAGACCGGCGGGATCGAAGCCGTATCGCCGTGCCGCCAGGTCGATCAAACGTTCCAGCAGATAATTCGCTTCCGGCTTACCCGCGCCGCGATAGGCATCGATCGGGACCGTGTTGGTAAAGGCCGCGCGGACATCCATGGCGATGGCGGGAATGACATAACCGCTGCCCATCGCGTTCGCGGGCGCGTTGGTCGAACTGCCGGGTCCACCGCCGGACATGTAAGCGCCGAGATTGGCAACGGTCGAAACATCAAGTGCCAGAAAGCGTCCTTCCGCATCCAGCCCAAGGCGCGCGGAGGTGACATTATCGCGTCCCTGCGCGGTACTGACAAAATCCTCAGCGCGGTCTTCGACCCATTTAATCGGCCGGCCCAAATGGCGCGAGGCCCACAGCAGCAGGACCCATTCGGGATAGAGACAATTCTTAATGCCGAACCCGCCGCCGACATCGGGCGCGGACACGCGGACGCGCGCGGGCGGGACGTGGAAAATTGCGCCGGCCAGTTGATCGCGGATGGCATGAACGCTCGCCGCCGTAACAAAAAGATCGAACACACCGTCATCGTAGCGGCCAATCGCGGCACGTGTTTCGGCGGGTGCGATAATCAGGCGGTTATTGATCAGCTCGAGCGCAACCACGTGCGCCGCGCGGGCCATCGCGGCGCGCACCGCATCCGGATCGCCCTTCTGAAATTGGAACGACAGATTTCCCGGCACGTCGTCCCACAGCAACGGCGCGCCGCTCGCCAAAGCCGCCACGGCGTCCACCACTGGCGGCAAGGGACGATATTCGACCACTACCCGTTCCGCCGCATCGCGGGCCGCAATGCGAGTTTCGGCGACCACAAAAGCGACGGGATCGCCAACATGTCTGACGCGTCCGTTCGCCAGCGCCGGCCGCGGCGGGACTTTCATCGGCGCCACACTCGCCACCGCGGTGGCACAAGGCAGCAGCCCCACATCCGCGATATCGGCATACGTAAAGACCTGGGCTCCTCCCGCGGCGCCGGTATCGATCCGTTCGATCGTTGCGTGCGCGTGGGGCGACCGCACGACACACGCCCAGAACTGTCCGGGAACCTCGACATCTTCGACGAAAACGCCGCGCCCGGTGAGGAACCGCTCGTCCTCGACCCGGCGCGCCGATTGGCCGATGAATGTCACGGCGCCGTCCGCGGGCCGCGCACCAAACGTCCCGGCAAGGCGCCCGTTGCCTGACCGTTTCGATAAACCGGAACACCGGATACGATGGTCACCTCGTACCCGTCCGCCCGCTGGATCAGGCGGCGGCCACCGGCAGGCAGGTCGTAAACGACCTCTGGCACCCGGACACTGAGCCGATCGTAATCTATGACATTCAGGTCAGCTTTGTACCCGCTTGCAACAAGGCCACGGTCGTTCAATCCGATTGCCGTCGCTGAATCGCGCGAAATCCGCTTCACCGCCCATGGCAACGAAAAGCGCGCACCTTTCCGGTCGCGGGTCCAATGGGTCAGCATTGTGCTGAGGGCGCTGGCATCGGACAAAATACCGACATGCGCGCCGCCGTCGCCAAGCCCGACAATGGTCGCTTCATGCGCCAACATGTCGTGCACGGCGCCGAGATCGCCATAGGTGTAATTCGACAACGGCCGGTACAGCAGCGTCCGCCCGCCATTTTCCAACACCATGTCGTAAGCAAGATCGGCCGGATCTCGACCCATGCGCGCGGCATGCGCAGCGATGCTGTCGTCCGGCGAGGGTTCGTAATTCGGCGGATCGGCCATCGGGAAAATCCGATCCCAGCGCGAAACCCGCCGGCGCAACGACTCATCCGCGCAGGTCTCCGA
The DNA here is from genome assembly GCA_043782125.1 of Acetobacteraceae bacterium. GTDB lineage: Bacteria > Pseudomonadota > Alphaproteobacteria > Acetobacterales > Acetobacteraceae > Rhodopila. The sequence continues at coordinate 10,562 of JAYWAX010000102.1, forward strand.
CAAAATCCGGGCACGCAGCTCTGGCTGACGTAACTGCGCGAGACGTTGCTGAAACGGAAGATCGGCGATTGCGTCGTAAGATGGCCGGCCCAGAAAAGGATTTTGGGAGATTTCGAGGCCGAGAATAATTCCTGTGGGACGGGTCAGAACCTGTCCCAACATCGGCACCCCGGCGCGGCTGGCGTCGGCAATCCAGCCGGTTATTTGCCGCCATTCCTCTGGCTTCGCATCGCGTTGCAGGATGGTGATCGCCATTGTCCGCCCGGAGCATTCCACCAGACGGCGCAGCATGGCGAATTCCGGAGCCGGATCGTTGAAGTCGGAAATGACCTGCAACCATCCCGCGGGCAGTGCGCGGGCGATGGCCGAAAGTTCGGCCTCGTCGGCGTCCAAAGTCGGGATATGCGCACCGGCCTTGGTCTTATGATTGATTGTCCGCGACGTCGAAAACCCCAACGCGCCCGCGCGAATGCCTTCCGCGACAAGCGCCGCCATCGCCGCCGATTCCGCCGGAGTCGCTGGCTCCCGATCGACACCCCGCTTGCCCATCACATGCACACGAATGGCGGCATGCGGAACCTGCGTGGCGATGTCGAGATCGTAGGGACGCGCCGCCAGCGCATCCAGATACGAGGGAAATCCACGCCAGTTCCAGGGCAGACCCTCAATCAGAACGGGCTCGGGAATATCCTCCACCCCCTCCATCAATTTCACCAGAAGTCCTTGGTTTTCCGGCGCGCACGGCGCGAAACCCACGCCGCAATTGCCAATCAGAGTCGTTGTCACCCCATGCCACGCACTGGGAACGATCCGGCTGCTCCACGTTGCCTGCGCATCGTAATGCGAGTGCGGATCGACGAAACCAGGGGTAACGATTTTTCCCCGGGCATCGATTTCCTCGATGCCTTTGGCTGAAACCTTGCCAACAGCGACAATTTTGCCGGCGTCGACCGCGACATCGGCTTCGAAAGGGTCGCCGCCGCTACCGTCGATGACAGTACCGCCGCGGATGACAAGGTCCACCATGAGATGCTCTCCGGATCAGAAAGGAAGTTGATCGGCGATGCCGAAACCGGCCGCCATGTCGCGCAACCGTGTCCACGTCGCGTCCTCGATTGGCACGCCGTTGGCGCGGCGGTCTTTTTCCTTCAGGTGTTCCACCTCGCCGGGGTAATAGACTTCCTTAAAGCCCTCGGCGGGTGGCGTGGCCTTCAGGTAATTCGCGAAATCGGTGACTTCCGCTTTGAAGGTGTTCAGATCGCGGAACGCGGCGACGTTGAACACCGCCATGAAGCAGCCGTCATTATGCCGGCCTGCCGGATCGACGCCGAAACCGAGACCGGTCAGAAGTCCAGACAAAATCTCCACGATCGCCGCGAGACCGGTGCCCTTATACCCCTCGGTGCCGCCCAAAGGCAGCAACGCGCCGCCGGCACGCAAAACTTTCGGATCGGTGGACGGTTTGCCTTCCGAATCGATCAACCAGCCCTTCGGCACCTGCTCGCCACGCGCGGTTGCGACATTGATTTTACCCGCGGCGGCCGCGGATGTCGCCATGTCGAACACCAAAGGCCCTTCCAGATTGGACGGCACCGCAAAGCAAATCGGGTTCGTGCCCAGACGCGCCTTGGCGCCGCCATAGGGCGCGACATGCTTGGGCGAACGGCCGGAATCGGCGGTGATCATCGCGATCATACCATCGGCCGAGGCCAGCAGCGGATAGGACGCCAGACGGCCGATATGGCTTTGATGAAAGACGGTCGTGGCGGCGACGTTCTGTTTCTTCGCCTTTTCGATCGTGTAACGCATCGCCCGATCGTTGACGACGTAACCAAAACCCCAGTTACCGTCGATGACCGTAGTCGTCGCGGTTTCCTGCGTAATGACCCAGGGCGCCTGCGGCACGATGTGCCCAGCCTTGATCCGGTCGATGTATTGCGGGATCAGGATGATTCCGTGGGAATCGTGCCCAACCAGGTTCGCGCCGATATTGTAACGGGCGATGATGGCGGCCTCTTCCTCCGACGCGCCGGCGGCGATCAGCAGCCCTTTCGCGATGGCGACGAGACGATCGGCGGTGACGTTTGGCATGTTTCCACTCCCCTTGCGGACTGGCCGTAAGGTTACGCCATTTCACCCGCTCTGGCCAAGCGGGCGGTTGTGGAGGTAGTCTCGCATCCGAAGAACCAGAGAGGAACGTGGCATGGCACAGTCGAATATTTACGCCGGAATCGCCGGTTATGTTGGGCGAGCCGACCAGGTTGGAAAAGTCGGCGTGTTCGCGCGCGCCGCGGGCGCCGACATGTGGACGCAACCGATCTCCGAACACGAAACCTATGTCGTGCATGTGCATCCGACCGACGCGAACGTCGTGTTCGCGGGCACCAAGGATGGCGTTTACCGCAGCACCGACAAGGGAAAAACGTTTCAACGCGCGAATTTTCCGGTTTCGCGACAGATCTGGTCGTTCCTGGTCGATGCCACGAACCCCAAACTTGTCTATGCCGGCGGCTCGCCGATTTCGATGTTCCGTAGCGAGGATACCGGTGAGTCCTGGAAGGAAATGCCCGATCCCGGCATGCCCGACCGCGCCGTGATGCCCTTCGCCTGCCGTGTCATGCGGATGGCGCAACATCCGAACAAGCCCGGGACCATCTTCGCGGCACTGGAAGTCAACGGTGTCATGAGCACCGACAATTTCGGCGAAAGCTGGACCGATCGCAGCGCGGGCCTGCTGGGCCTCGCGCAAAAGCCGCACCTGAAAAGCAAGATCGTCAGCAATACCTATAATGAGGGTATGCTCGACGGTCACGCGATCGCGATCAATCCGGCCGACCCCGATGCGGTGATTTTCGCGGCGCGCATGGGGCTGTTCCAGACCCGTGATGGCGGCGAAACATGGCAGGACATGGAAGTTGGACGTTTTTCGCCGACCACGTATGGCCGCGACATCAAGGTCGGCGCCGACGGCAAGACGCTTTACGCGGCGTTGAGCGTGGCCGCCGCCAGCACCGACGGCGGTGTTTATAGCAGCGCCGACAAGGGCGAAACCTGGACGCGGTTCGATAAGGTCCAGGTTCACGGCACCATCATGTCGGTGGCGCCACATGCCAAGGATGTCAAACAAATGGCGATCGGGGCGCGGTACGCGGGCGAGGTTTATGGCACCGAAGACGGTGGCGCGACCTGGGAAGCGCTTACGCTGCCAGCGGGCGTGAAGGATATTTATTGCCTCGCGATCTCCTGACAGAAGGCACGGCACGGACGAAGCCCGATTGGCGTCGTCCGTGCCGATCGCGGCTCAGGGCTTATACGAAGATCGCGCGCTTTGTGCAAAAGCGGCGCACCCCAAGAAAGTTCAAAACGAAGTCCAGGCCAGGAACAACACGAATCCGGAAATCGCGCAGGTCGCGTGAATCGCCAGCGCCAGATTGCTCAATCCAGGGGCGCGCCGCCACAGCAATGGCACCGCCGGTCCCAATAAAAGCGCCAGACCGAACAACGCCGCCGCAACGACCCCAAACGATCCGGCGCCCATCGCGTCGCCGCGCCGCGGTCCTTGCAAAACCAACAGCAAAAACCCCAACCCAATCGCACCAAGCGCACCGTGCAGAAGTGCGATAGCCCGGTGCCGGGTGCTTCCGCCGCGAATGCGATGCAGCGCGAGACCCAGCCCCAAGACCCCCGCGCCACAAAGCGCGAAAAGTACTGGGCCGATTATGCGACCACACCCAGGGAACGAAGACGGGCGACGTCGTCCGCAGAATAACCCGCCTCACGCAAAACCGCTTCGTTATGCTGACCCACCGCCGGTGCGCGCTGCGGCGCGATCTTCTCGACGCCATCGACGTGGAACGGCGCCGCGACGGTCAGGTTCTTGCCGTCCGCGAACGGCACCAGCGCGCCGCAATCGCGCATTTGCCGGTCGTCCAGCACCTCGTCCACGGTGCCGACAATACCAAAGGTAATGCCCACCCCGTCCAGGATCGTTCGCCAATCCGCGAGATCGCGTCTGGCAAATTCCTCGTCCAGGATCTTCCCCAGTGCCTTGGCGTGTTTGGATCGTTCCGTGGGCGTGGCGAAACGCGGATCGCCCGGCAAATCCTCGCGCCCGATGGCGGCGAAAAAGCCGCGCAACTGACGCTGTTCGTTATACAGCGCCATGATGAACCAGCGTTTATCTCGCGTTTGGTAATGATTGGCCAACGCGTTTGGCGCATCCTCGCGTACTGGGCGGTGGGCGACATGTTCGTCGAACAGGCGTGTTTGCACCGCACAGGCGTTGGCCCACAGGCCGTTCTGCAACAATGACGTACGCACCACGCCGCCGAGGCCGGTCTTTTCGCGCCGGTATAATGCGGTGACGATCGCGGCGTACATGCCGGTGGCGCTGGGGTGATCGCCCATGCCGGGCATGGAGCGCGCGGGCGGCGTATCGGCCTCGGCCCGGACCTGATCCATCAGGCCCGTTCTGGCCCAGTACGCAGTCGAATCGAAACCGGTTTTCGCGGCCTCGGCGCCTTCTTCGCCATACGCGGTGAAGGACGCGTAGATCAAGCGGGGGTTCAGCGCCATCAGGTCGTCCGCGGACAGTTTTAATTTGTCGCGCACCGGCAACGGAAAATTCGTTACGAACACGTCGGCGGTCGCGACCAGCTTATGCAACGCCGCGATTCCGTCGGCGTGCTTCAGATCGATGGCCAGACTGCGTTTGTTACGCGACGTCAACTGCCAGTAATAATCGGTATCTTTGCCCGGGATTGGCCCCCGCGCGCGCCAGGGATCGCCCACGCCCGGCGGTTCGACCTTGATCACGTCGGCGCCGAAATCCGACATGATGGTGGCAGCGGCCGGCCCGGCGATCCAGCTCGCGCAGTCGATGACTTTCAGTCCGGTGAACAGGCTTTCCGCCATTATCTTCTCCCTCGCGCGACAGTCTCCGGGCCGCGCGGACGCGGCCCGGAGGACAATATCACGGCGCTTCGTTACTGAAAATGATCGTTCCGGATGCGGCGAACATCCCGCCGACGCCGTGACAGACCGAAATCTTCGCGTTTGGAACCTGCGCGGCAGCCGTGCCGCGCATTTGCCGCACGCTCTCCTGCAACGCGTACATGCCGTACATGCCAGAGTGCATGTAAGACAAACCGCCGCCATTGGTGTTCAACGGCAGGATGCCGCCTGGCGCGGTGTTACGGCCGGCGATGAAGGCAGCCGCCTCGCCGCGCGGCAGGAAGCCGAGGTCTTCCAGACCGTATATCGGCAGATGCGCGAAGGCGTCGTAAATCATCAGGTGATCCACATCGTTCACGCTTGCGCTGATCCCCGCCTGCTGGAATGCCGTCGGCCCGGCGACACGGAATGCGCGAGAACTGGTAAAGTCCTCCATTTGGCTCACCATCGGGCCTTCCGCGCTTTCGCCCGTGCCCAGAATGTAAACCGGTTTGGTCTTGAAATCCTTGGCACGTTCGGCCGAGGTCAGGATCAGCGCGCCGCCGCCATCTGTCACAAGGCAGCACATCAGCAAGCGGAACGGCCAGGCGATCATGCGGCTGTTCAGCACGTCGTCCGTCGTAATCGGCGTCTTGAAGGTCGCGCGCGGGTTTTTCGCCGCCCATTCGCGCTGAATGACCGGCACCTGAGCGATCTGCTCTTCGGTCACGCCATAGGTCTTCATATAGCGCATCGTGGGAATCGTGAACATCGACGGCGGACCCATCGGGCCGAAGGGCTGTTCGAACTGCCCGTTCAGCGACTGCGGATCGGTCCGGCGCATCGGATTGCCAATACGGGATTTTCCGGATTCGCCGTGGGTGATGAGAATGGTCTTCGCCAGACCCGCCTCAATCGCCGCGGCCGCGTGGCGGACATGGATCATGAACGAACAACCGCCGACCGCGGTGCCATCCACCCAGGTCGGCGTGATGCCCAGGTAATGCGCGAGTTCGACCGGGGTCTGACCGGCGGTGGCGATCCCGTCGATGTCCTTTGGACGCAGACCGCAATCGGCCATGGCGTTCAACGCGGCATCGGCGTGCAGTCCGATCTGCGACAGATTCGGAATGACCCCGAGATCGGTGGTTTCGGCGGCGCCGACGACGGCGACAGCATTTCTGCGCATAAGTTTACCCTTTCGCCGGACGGAAAACCGGAAGCGTGACGGTGTCGTTCTGTCTTTCGAACACCACCTCCAACTCCATGTCGAGTTGCAGCGCCTCGGGCGTCTGCTCGCATTCGACGATGTTGCTCATCATCCGCGGACCTTCGGCCAGTTGCACGACGGCGATCGCGTAGGGCGGCTTAAAGCCGGGCACGGGCCGGTGATGGATGACATAGCTCCACAGCACCGCCTTACCGGAGGCCTTGAACACGCTGACCTTGCGCGACCCGCAGGTGGCGCAGAAGGGCCGCGGCGGGAAGTAATTCTTGCCGCAGGAATCGCAGCGTTGCAGGCGCAGTTCGCCCGCCGCGGTGCCTTCCCAAAAGTGTTTCGTTTCAGGTGTCGGCACCGGTAGGGCGCGTCCTGGTTCAGCCATTGGCGACGTCTCCTTTTCATGACATTTGGGGTGGCGCGGGGGTCGTTCGTGTCCACCGCCACCATCTTTGCCGGTCCCGAAGGACCGGACAAGCCCGGCTTCGTTAAACCGCGCGCCTGCCGCCGGCGCGATTCAGATCTGCTTCGAATACGCTCTGGTTCATGTCCGGGCCTGCCGGCCGGGCGGCACGCGCCGGCCAGCCACATACACCGCGCCTGCCGGCCCGGCGGTTTCCGAATGGCGCGTCCCCACAGGCATTTCAAATGTTTCGCCGGCGCTGTAGGTGCGCCGCTCCGCGCCTTCCCGGTCGATCGTCATCGCGCCCTCGACGACAAGAAGCCGGGCGTCGAACGGATGCACATGCTCTGGGTTGACGCCGTCTGGCTTCATCGCGACCGAGACGATTTCGAACCCGTCGCGCGTCAAGCTTGCCTCGAACGTGGCCTGATCCATTGTTTTGGTACTCCTTCCGGTATGCGACGTTAACTGACGAGTACCGCCTTGCCAATCACCGCGCGGTCGATCACCGCCTGAAGTGCCTCGCGCGCCCGCTCCAGCGGAAACCTGTGCGAAATTCTGGGTTTCAGCTTTCCCTCTCCCGCCAGCTTCGTCAGTTCTTTCATATTGGCGATGGCCAGCGCCGGGTTCGCCTCATTCAATCCGCCGATGCGCACGCCGATGGCGTCGATGCCCTTAATCAGCAGATAATTACTTCGGATATTGGTGGGGCCGCCGCCCAAAAAGCCCAGAACCAACAACCTGCCGCCCCAGGCGAGGCAGCGCAACGACTCGTCGGCGACATTGGCGCCGATCGGATCGTACACGATATCGACTCCGCGTCCGCCGGTGAGTTCCTTGACCTTATCGGTGAAACCGCCGTTGTATTCGATGGCATGATCGGCGCCTTCCTCAAGGCAGGCGTTTCGCTTGGTTTCGCCGCTCGCGGTGGCGATCACCTTGGCGCCGAACAATTTGGCGACCTGGATGGCGGCGATCCCGATGCCGCCCGCAGCGCCGTGCACCATTACCCACTCGCCCGCCGCGAGCCGTCCGCGTTGCAGCAACGCGTGGTAGGCGGTTGTGTAAGCGCCGCGAAACACGC